>JBBSCU010000005.1:0-46567 GCA_038249935.1 Chroococcales cyanobacterium | reverse complement strand
GCTTTGGCTTTGGCGATGCGGTTGGTTTCTGTAATTCTCAGTGCTGATTCGCGTCAAGTTTACCGTGAGTTTGATATTGGGACGGCAAAACCAAGTGTAGCTGAACAAAAATTGGTGCTGCACTACTTAATAGATATCTGCGATCCGACAGACACGATGACGGTAGCAGACTACCAAGAGCAAACACAAGCACTAATTGCTTCTCTTGGTGTTACGCCACTGTTGCTAGTCGGTGGCACTGGTTTATACATCCGTTCTATTGTCCAAGGCATGAAAATCCCTAGAGTCGCACCGCAAATAGAATTGCGATCGCAGCTTGAATTTCTTGGACAACATCAACTCCACGCTATGTTACAACAAGTTGATCCAGTTGCCACAAAAAAGATTCATGCCAATGACTCAGTGCGAACTTTACGAGCTTTAGAGGTATATTATGTCACTGGTCATCCAATTTCAGAACAGCAAGGGGAGAATCCCCCGAATTATCCGATTTTGCAAATTGGTTTGGATTGCGAACCTGAAAAATTAGACGCTCGGATTAAACAGCGGACTCAGCAAATGATCGCCGATGGAATGGTTGCTGAGGTGGAATATCTTTGTCAAAAATACGGCACCGATTTGTCTTTGTTGAATACTTTGGGATATCAAGAAATCAAGCAATATTTGGCTGGGGATATTTCGTTAAATAAAGCGGAAGAATTAACGATTTTGCATACGCGACAATTTGCCAAGCGACAACGTACTTGGTTTCGTGCATATCCGCAAATTGAATGGTTTGATGCCGATGATCCTGATTTATTAGAGAAGGTTTGGCATCGGATAAATGAGTTTATAAGTTGTACAAGTTCGTGAGAATTTTTTTGCCCATGTCAAGACGCAAAGTTTTTTTGCGCCTTGACAGTGAGTCTCCTAAAGAGTGTCGGGATCTACGCCCATAGCCCGTAGCCGATCTGCTAGTAATTGGGTACGTTGTTCTGCTTGTTCAGCACGTTGTCGTTCCTGTTGGGCACGTTGTCGTTCCTGTTGGGCGTGTTCATCCCCAGTCAACAAAACAGTACCATCTTGGTAGCACCAGCGTAACCAAGTATCCTGTCTATCTTCAAATTCACCTTCCCATAAAGTTATGCCTAAACCAACTTGTTCCAACCAATTTTCTGAAGTTTCAAAGTAGCGCCTTCCTCTGAGTTCATAAACGCGCAGGACTTTTTCTCCTAATTGCTGATTTGGGTCATATACAATGTAGTAACTAGCCCTCATGTGTTCATAAATTTGCAGTTTGTTGCCCAGTTCATCACCTTCTTTATTAGAGACAATTTCGAGGACGACTTCTGGAGGTTTGCCAAAACGCCAAACCATATAACAACGATTTTGTTTTTTCCACCAATTTTCAGGTACTTGGACATCTAAGCTGAGAAAAACATCGGGTACTATTGCGGGTTGACCATCTGTATGGTAGATACCCACATTAGCTTCAGCTAAAAAAGTCTGGCTTTGTAGAGAACTGTAAAGAGAACTCACTAAAAGGCGTTGTTGTTTGGCAGATGCAAAATTGTCCACAGGTGTATCATCTTCAGTGATTAGCTGGTTGGCATCTGGCACATAGTAATCATCATTGATTAGAACTTCCTGAACCATGATTTTATCCACTATTTAAGAGCGTTATTTCTAGGTTAGTTGATTGGGGATGGGAGGGTGCATTGACTGAATATTTAATACTGAAAAATTCTTAGGAAGTGTGTCACCCCGGACACCATTGGCTAGCAGAATTTGATGTTAGCTGAAGATGAGCGCGATCGCCATCTGCACCCAAGCTGTTAAGCTCTTGTTAAAAGAGCTAGTTTCTTAATTAGAAAACTTGCTAGAGTGAACAGAGTTAGCCTTAATGTCTAATCGCCAAAACCTATACATCTCATGGATTTTGCTAATCTTACATCCCAGTTAAATGCTGGAACGATTTTGCCAGAGGGGATTGTTATTCTCACCCTCTTGGGGGTTTTGATTGTTGATTTGATTTTGGGGCGTACATCCGCACGCTGGATTGGATATCTAGCGATCGCAGGTTTATTTGCTTCCATTCTCGCTCTATATTTTCAATGGGACTCTCCTAATCCCATCGCTTTTACCGGTAGCTTTAACGGTGACGACCTCAGTATCGTCTTTCGCGGTATTATTGCCTTGTCTGCGATCGCCACTATATTGATGTCAATTCGCTACGTTGAGCAGAGTGGCACCCCTTTAGCCGAATTCATCGCTATTTTGCTCAGTGCTACCCTTGGAGGAATGTTTTTATCCGGGGCTAGTGAATTGGTGATGATTTTCATCTCCCTAGAAACCCTGAGTATTTCCTCTTACTTGTTGGCAGGTTATACCAAACGTGACCCCCGCTCCAATGAAGCAGCGCTGAAATACCTGTTAATTGGAGCTTCCAGTACAGCCATATTTTTGTACGGTGTATCACTGCTGTATGGACTATCTGGAGGACAAACAGAACTAAGTGCGATCGCTAATGGCATTGCCACAGCGAAAGTCGGTCAATCTTTAGGTTTAGTAATTGCCCTGGTTTTTGCGATCGCAGGTATTGGCTTCAAAATCTCAGCTGCACCCTTTCACCAGTGGACACCAGACGTTTACGAAGGCGCTCCCACCCCAGTAATTGCCTTTTTATCTGTCGGTTCCAAAGCAGCTGGATTTGCCCTAGCCATCCGCTTGCTAACGACAGCCTTCCCCCTTGTTGCTGACGAGTGGAGATTTGTCTTCACTGCTCTGGCGGTTCTTAGTATGATCTTGGGTAACGTAGTCGCCCTAGCCCAAACCAGCATGAAACGAATGCTAGCTTATTCATCCATTGCCCAAGCCGGGTTTGTGATGATTGGCTTGATTGCTGGTACACAGGCAGGGTATGCCAGTATGATATTTTACCTGATGGTTTACCTGTTCATGAACCTGTGCGCCTTTACCTGCATTATCCTTTTCTCACTAAGGACGGGAACCGACCAGATTGCCGAATACTCTGGCTTATATCAAAAAGACCCACTGTTAACACTAGGGTTGAGTATCTCTCTCCTTTCCTTGGGCGGTATTCCCCCGATGGCTGGGTTTTTCGGTAAGATTTACTTGTTCTGGGCTGGTTGGCAAGCCGGTCTTTACGGGTTAGTCTTGCTAGGCTTAGTTACTAGCGTCGTCTCCATCTACTACTACATTCGTGTAGTCAAGATGATGGTAGTTAAAGAACCCCATGAAATGTCCGACGCGGTGAAGAATTATCCACAAGTGCGTTGGGATTTGCCTGGGCTTAGACCTTTGCAGGTTGGGTTAGTGGTAACATTAATTGCCACTACCATAGGAGGAATTTTGTCAAATCCCCTGTTTACATTGGCTAATAATTCCATCTCCAATACCCAAATTTTGCAAGCAACACTCAACAGTAATGTAAAAGCACAAAATCTACTGCTTTTGCCAAAGTTAGATTCGGTAAGTCAGTCTCAACCCTCAGTTGATTCTACTGCTAAGATTTAATGAATCGCGGAAGTCCCTATATTCAAGGCACTGCTAAGATGGGGATTGTGAGCGGGGGATGAGGATTGCATCTGGAGGCTATTCCCAATGAATTGGGAAGCCCCGTCCGTCTTACGGCGGGGTAGTTCACTAACCCGAATCTCGATAAAACTTTGTAATCGAAGACACGCCTATTTGCTAATAAGCAGATAGGCGTTTATTAATAAATAAGTGTTTTTGAACTAACTATTTTTACCAGCTTTTAACCGAATCCCCGTTATTAAAGACGGGGTATTTTCAGCTGAGATAATAATAACAAGTCCAAATGCTACTTGATTTTTTGTTTAATAAAAGTCACAACTTGAGTTAGCTGTTTCTTCAAAGCATCAATTTCTGCTTGCATTTTGACCATTTTCTCGTTCAACGCATTAATTTCTGCGTCGGACGCTCCTCCGGCAATAGGGGTTGCGTTACTTGGCGCTGTAGGCATCGCAGCAGCAGTGTTGGCGACAACAGGGGTTGCGTTGCTTGCCGCCGTAGGCATCGCAGTATTTGCAACACTAGGGGCTGCTACTGTACCATTGGCGACACTAGAAGTTGCAACTGTGCCATTTTTGACAGCAACCGCTCCGACTGAGACTAGCTCTGGGCGTGGTAATTTCGCCTTGGTCATAGCTAACTTAATTGCGCTAATTAGTTGCTTCTGATCAAAAGGCTTGCCCAAAAATTCAAAATATTCAAATGGTTCTGTGATTTTCTCAGTTACCTCTTCCTTGCGACCAGACATGATCACTAAAGGAATTTTTCTTAACTCTGGGTGGGCTTGAACTTGCTGGAAAACTTCCCAGCCACTCATTTTAGGCAACAGGAAATCCAGCATAATCAGGCTGAGTTTTTCCTGAAGGATGAAATTTAGTCCTTCCACACCGTCTTTTGCTTCTAGTACCTCAAAATTGCCCGGAGGCAACATTTCTCGTACTTTTACCCTGACAACTGTAGTGTCATCGATAACTAAAATTTTGTTGCTTGCCACGACTGGTTTTCTCTAATAGAAACTTTAAGTGTAAATAGCAGTTTTGCCGATTGTCTTTGAGAATTCTCCCACTATATACAAAATTTCTAGCAATTGGGGGATAGTATATTTCGGTATAAATGACATTCCTAGATGTGTTTTGCAAAACTTTTGCTGGCGCTCCTTTCAATTTGTGTCATGGTAATATTTAAGGCTTTAGCTTTGATCTAGGGCATAAGGGACATCAGAACACGGAGACATGGTGACTTCATTAAGAGCATCCCCGCCTTTTCCGCTCCCTGGGTCTATTCTTATCGATCATTTGTTCATTACTCCATATCCGCATCTTGCTTAGATGTCTATGATTTCGTCACAACAAGCCGAACTAAAGTCTGAAATTAGGGCAATGCCTAGCTGGTTACGTCGTTCTATTGGCAAAGCCAGTGAAATCTCTACCGTACAACGTATTATTAAGCAGCGCCAAATTCACACAATTTGCGAAGAAGGCCGCTGTCCCAATCGGGGAGAGTGCTATGCCCAAAAAACTGCAACTTTCCTACTAATGGGTCCTACCTGCACACGCTCTTGTGCTTTCTGTCAAGTAGATAAAGGTCATGCACCGATGCCTCTTGATTTAGAGGAACCACAAAAAGTAGCGGAGGCGGTGCAGCTTTTGGGATTGCGTTATGTGGTGCTGACTTCTGTAGCCCGTGATGACTTGCCCGATCAGGGCGCAGGGCATTTTGTGAAGACGATCGCAACTATTCGCCAATTGAACCCAGAGACTCAAATCGAAGTACTGACCCCAGATTTTTGGGGTGGTGCTGGTGTGGGAGAATCAGGTCAACGCCAACGGATAGACATAATTGTGAAAGCCAAACCAGCTTGTTTCAATCACAATATTGAGACAGTACGACGGTTAACTGGGCCAGTGCGCCGGGGAGCCAAGTACGATCGCTCACTATTGGTACTGGCTGTAGTCAAAGAAATCGATTCGACAATTCCCACCAAATCAGGTTTGATGCTGGGACACGGAGAAACGCTGGATGAAGTTGTTGAAGCAATGGCTGATCTCAGGGCTGTGGGGTGCGATCGCTTGACTATTGGGCAGTATATGCGTCCTTCTCTAGAACATCTAGTAGTCCAAAAATATTGGACTCCAGAGGAATTTGATCAACTCGGCAGATTAGCATGGGAAATGGGATTCAACCATGTCCGTTCTGGCCCTCTGGTTCGCAGTTCCTATCATGCTGGAGAGGAGTGAGTGCTGAGTAAGGAGTGCTGAGTGGGGAATCTCACTTCTTTACTCAAGACTGGGAACTCAGAACTGTTTTGCCCAATTCCCAACTTCACACAAATATTCTTAAAGAATTTGGATATTTGGTACACGAGTTTGGTATTTCTTAAAAAGTCATGACATTAGGAGAACCGTATTATGACCGCTAAAGCTAAGATTTCCCCAGTTGCCGACAGTGGAGCTAAACCTCCCTACGCCTTTCGCACAAGCTGGGCACTGTTATTGTTAGCTATCAATTTCGTGGTAGCAGCCTACTACTTCCACATTATTCAATAGTTAGAAGTGGAGTGGTGCTGCTCAAATCGTACCTTTGAATAAACCCTTGGGACGAATGAGCAGCACCAAAATCATCATCAACAGTGCTACACCTTGTTTATACTGTGAACCCAGCCAAGGGGTGCTGACTTCCTGGACGATGCCAATTATAAAAGCTGCTGCGATCGCACCGTAGGGGTTGCCAATCCCACCAAGAATTACTGAGGCAAATAATGGTAAAATTAAAAACCATCCCATATTTGGGCGCACGGCTGTAATCAACCCATACATACTGCCGCCCAATGACGTGAGAGTGCCAGCAATTAGCCAAGTCCAGAAAATTACTCGGTCAACATTGATACCTGAAACCCTGGCTAAGTCCAGATCGTCGGCAACTGCCCGCATCGCCTTACCAATTTTGGTATTTTGCAACAGGTAATGCAGCGCCAAAATTGCTAGCACCGCCAACCCCAATACCAATAATTGATTTTGCGGCACCTTTAAACCCAAAATATCTAAAGCTGGGGTAACAGGTAAATTGTAATTTTGGTTCTTGCCACCCCAGATAAAAATAATCCCATTGCGAATAAATAAGGCAAGTCCAATAGAAATAATAATCAGCGTCGTGGAAGTAGCACGGATAGAGCGCATCCTTGACCACAGTAACTTTTCCGATAACAGCATTGCTGCCACTGTTCCTACCGCCGCCAGAATCATCGACAGCCAAATATTGACTCCAATAGTGTTTATCACCCAAGTCACATAGGCTCCTAAAGTTAGAAAGTCACCATGAGCAAAGTTAGATAGCCGTAAAATTCCATAGGTAAGAGTAAGCCCGACTGCGGCTAGAGCAATAATGCTCCCCACTGCAATCCCATTAACGATTAGTTGGACAAATTCTGTATCCATAAGTATTAAGTTGCTTTCAAAAGTTTTAGGTCACTGATTCATACAATAATTTTTTGGGATAGATGCTAAACCCGACAACATAAGTTATGGTTTATAACAACATCGGCTGTGGTTTATAACTAAAAAAGAATTGTCCCTTAATATACATAAAATCCTATTAGGATTTTTGTGCCAAGCTAAACTTGTTCAACGGTCTAATTGACCATGCAGCAGTATTCAAGCTTACCAGAACAAAATTCACAGATAGATGCAACGCCAAAACTTTTGACAATAATTGAGCACCTTCGGGCACAGTTGTGGCTGGAGAGCAGCTTAAACCAGTTGCAAAGTCGCCTTAATGATTACCTACTTTCTGCTTATAACACTGTCCCCCAGGCAGGAACTGCACAAGCGGAAGTTTTCCAAACTGTGGTTAACGAGATTAACAGTGCTGTTCACAGCAGTAATCTGGCGCTGACAGATTGTACTGTAGGCATCGCTTTGTTTCAACCACAAGAAACTGTGGCCAAAGTTTGCTATGTTTGTCGTTCTCCATCCACCAACTCACTTCTAGAAGTGCTAACAGCAGAAAAAAAGCTGCTGTTGAGATTGCAAGAAGTCATAGAAATCGAAGATTTGCAGCAGCTTGAGAATCAACAACCACCGAGCGCTTGCCGGTTAGCTGATGATTCTGGCAACGTCATAGGCTGGCTAATTATCGCCGCAACGCCCCTCATATCTGATCGTGACTCGCTCATAGAATCACAAGCTCAAGTTAGATCACAATTAATGGCAAGGTCTGCTAAGTACTGTACTACAGCCTTGGCACAACTTAAGCACATCTTGTCTTCGCAGCAACGGTATGAACAGTTAAGTAACTCTAATCAAGAATTGGAGCGTACCAATCAACTGAAAAATCAGTTTCTGGCAAATACCAGTCACGAAATTCGCACACCGCTTAGTTCTATAATCTTTTCTAGCGACCTGCTTTTAGCCCCAGAATACAAACCAACTAAAGAACGTCAGCAAGAGTATTTAAATATTATTCAGTCTAGCGGTAAGCATTTGCTAGCTTTAATTGGTGATATTTTGGATCTCTCTAAAATTGAAGCAAATCAGCTGGATGTGCAGTGGGAAACAGTAGATGTGGAACTGTTGTGTAACAATGTTTTGGCGCTGGTGAAAGAAAAAGCCACTAATAAGGGTTTGAAACTGTGTCTAGAAATTGACCCTGATATTACAACTTTAGTAGCCGATTCCTTACGACTCAAGCAAATGCTGGTAAATTTACTCTTCAACGCCCTAAAGTTTACCAGTAAAGGAAGTGTTGGCTTACAGGTTGCCCCCAAAGGTATATTTATACATTTTACAGTTTGGGATACTGGCACTGGCATTTCCCAAGAAAACCAAGTTAAACTGTTTCAACCCTATTTTCAAATTGCCAAAGCCGTGTCTGATGGTGTTGAAGGTACTGGTTTGGGTTTAGCAGTGACTCGGAAACTCGCCCAAATTCACGGTGGTTCAGTGAAGGTGGAATCTGAAGTAAATCACGGCTCCCGTTTTACCCTCATACTTCCCTTTAAGCAAGATGAGGGAGATGAGGGAGCAAGGGAAGCAAAATTTTCCTCATCTCCTCTGCCTTTCACACCGAGTTGCTCTGTAGACATTTTGCTGATAGAAAATGACTTACCCAACGCTCATTTGATGCAAATTTATTTAGGTAAATTAGGGTATCGGGTGACTTGGGTTAAGAATGCTGCCGAGATGTGGGAAGCTCTAACTGGGTTAGAGCCGGCGGTGATTTTAATGGATGTTTGTTTGGCAGATGGAAATGGTCTTAATTTGGTGCGACAACTGCGAGAAAATCGTCAATATGGAGCAATTCCGATAATTGTCCAAACAGCAATGGCAATGAAAGGCGATCGCGAAATTTGTCTAGCAGCTGGAGTAAATGACTATATTTCTAAACCGATTGATTTACCACTTTTAACCAGTCTTGTGGCCAAGTATAGCAAAGCGCCAACTGAAGTTGATGGGGAGTAGGGAGTGGGGAGTGGGGGAAGAAAAAATAACCAATGCCCAATGACAAATGACTAATGACTACAATAGAAATTGTTGGGTGCAATGGGTTTTGGCAGGATTGGGAAATGATGTTGACAGAAAAATTTGAGCAATTGCAAGGCTTATTTAAAGAAATGGAGCAGGCGTTGATTGCCTACTCTGGGGGCGTTGATAGTACTTTGGTTGCCAAAATTGCTTTTGATGTGTTGGGCGATCGCGCTTTGGCTGTCACGGCTGTTTCTCCTTCGCTATTACCAGAAGAGTTGGAAGATGCCAAAGTTCAAGCTGCAACTATTGGGATTGCTCATAAAATTGTCCAGACTCACGAGATGGAAAATCCCAATTACACTTCTAACCCTGTCAACCGTTGTTATTTTTGTAAAAGTGAATTGCACGACACTCTCAAACCTCTGGCTTTGCAGTTGGGTTATCCCTATGTGATTGATGGGGTAAATGCCGATGATTTGCATGATTATCGCCCAGGAATTCAGGCGGCGAAAGAAAGAGGTGCGCGATCGCCTTTAGCTGAAGTTGGTGTCACTAAAGCTGAAGTCCGTCAACTTTCGCAACAACTGAGTTTAGATTGGTGGGATAAACCTGCTCAACCTTGCCTTAGTTCTCGGTTTCCTTACGGTGAAGAGATTACTGTAGCTAAGTTGCAACGAGTTGGTAGAGGAGAAATTTATCTGCGAAAGCTAGGTTGGCAGAATTTGCGCGTGCGATCGGAAGGGGATACAGCACGCATTGAATTACCACCAGAACAAATTAAAGAGTTTGTATTGACTACAGATTTACAAAAATTAGTTTCCGCATTTCAAGATTTCGGATTTATCTATGTAACCTTAGATTTAGAAGGTTATCGCAGTGGTAAGTTGAATCAGGTTTTAAATCGGGAAGTATTGGGCGTTAAACTGTAGCATTTTCCTGTCCAGGAGACACGATTATTTTGTTTTCGCTTTCCTCACTTGTCTTCGCCAACCGCATCAGTGTTTCATAGCAATCCGTAATCGGCAGGTGCTTGTTACCTCTTGATCAGCGCGTTGGCAAATTTCTCGAAAATAGGGGTAGCGCTCTTTGAGGAACTTGCGAAAATTTATTGTTTAATTTACAAATATTTATATTTACAGCTACTATTTATTTATTAGTAATTCACACAATTACAGAAGTTCTGGTGATGAGGGTAGCGTCTTGCACAAAAGCGATCGCTTAATTCTAACGCTGAGTGAGCTTGTATTCTATCTGCTGTATTGCCGATCGCCACACATCATATCCTTCTTGAGACAGGTGCAAGCCATCTGTGGTCAACTCTGGGCGCAAATTACCTTCCATATCTGTAAACCAGCTATAGATATTTAGATAATTAGCGCCTTCTTGCTTGGCAATCAGGGTTAGTTCTGTGTTGATGTGACGAATCCGGCTATTGGAAAGTTTTGGTAGGCGAGTAGGCAAAATTGATTGGACAATGATTTGAGCTTGTGGATGAGTCTGGCGTAAGCGGCGGAGAATTCGGCGATAATTACGCCAAATTGTTTGATCACTAGCGCCTTTTCGTAAGTCGTTAATCCCAGCCATAACGTAAATCACATTTGGCCGCGTTGCTGAAAACGCTCCCAATCTTTTTAAAACGCCACTGGAAGTATCTCCAGATATGCCTTGATTCAGCCATAATTTACCAGTAGGCAGTTTTTCTCTAGGAAACCACATACTCAAAGAATCACCAACTAAAATACTTAGATGATTTACACCTTGACCTTGAGCGATCGCTCTGGCTTCTAAAGCTAGTAAACTTTTCCAGTCGTCATAAGTTAGTTGACGTTTCTTAATCGACTCCCACAATGATTTCAAATTATCACTATCTACGCGTGTATAAATCTGACCTGTTTTCAGAGCCGCCAATCTTTGGTAGTAAAGATGATTGCCAGATGTCAGTGAGAGACTAGCTGTTTTGGCGCTGGCGTTCACTAATGACTGTGTTGGGGCTGGTAATGCCTGACTACTGAATTCTGGTACGCTAGAGACGTTTTTCTCTACTGTTGGCTGCGAACTTTTTAGGGGTTGCCACGCTTGGGCGCTGAGTTCTCGTAAGGAGAGATCAACGCTCTTGATAATTTCTGTACTGACTATTGGCTGCGAACCTTGTTTTAAATCCCACAGGAATCTAGAATTTTCTGGCAGGACAATCGACAGATGTGGAAGAGCCGATGCTGGTATTGCCAATCCTGTTAACAATCCTGCTGCCAACAGATAAGGGTACTTCATCGCTTAGTCTCTCCTCTACTCACTGCTTTTCCATATCACAGCATTAGTTGCCTGTGTTCAGGAAAATTTTACTTTGGTTAAGTTATTATTCTTATTCACACTGTGTAGTTCTGTAAAGCGTGTTCACGAGATTATATTTGATAATTTACAATCTCTTTAAAGTACGGTTTTACAGATGGGACTTGAAGAAGAATTCAGAAGCCAGAATGGGCTAATCGCCCCGCTATCGCTAACAGGAGTCAGAATCAATGAGTGGGGGATTCAGCGCGAAATGCGCCACCGGGGATACTCCCCGTGGTAACATTCGCGCAAAGTGCGGTCTTGGGGTCTCCCCCGCCGCAGGATGTGCGTAAAGCCTTCGGCATAGCTTCGCCTAGCGCAAAGCGTCTCGCAGAGAAGCGCTGTAGAGGAGCAACTTTGTAAGAGAGACCCGCCAATCATTGCAGACCACCAAATTTTTAATTTGGTGGGGGTCTTAAACCCTTTTATTTACGATCAAACTTGCTAAAGCAGATATTGATGTTAATCGGGTAAAATTGTTAAATGAAGTCCTTAACAACCCCTGATTTTTCGCCGGGATATCACCTTCTAAATTGGATGTATAACTTTTACGATTACCCACAACTTCATTAACCGATGGAATATAAACCCAGTCAGGTGCTTTAACTATAAATTGCTCATTGACAGTCGCACAAAGACCAAAATTTGAGGCTATCAACATCTGGGGTTGAATGAATCCGCTAATTTCTAGGCTTTCACGCAAAGCACCAGCCAAAATTGGCTGACCGGTATTCTCCACTGGTTCATCCTCTAATTGAAAATCTTTGGGTAAGGCTTCCCAAGTTATTACTAGTTTATTTGACGATTTGGCTTCGCTGAGTTGGGTTGCCATAAACACAGCATGAATGTAGGTTTATTCTTCAATTTTATCAATATCCATCGCATTTAACATAATGTTGAAAAAAACTTTACCTCAATAGCGTCTCATCTCACTTTAGAGAACTTATTCTTAAATTGTGAGTTGGTTTGTTAAATCAGAATAAGATATTTTTTAGGAATGTGGATTAAATAAAGTGCAAAAGTAGGGTGTGTTAGCGGAGCGTAACGCACCATTCCAAGTTAAATAAGAATTGCACGTTATTAAATTTGCGTTCCTTAGTAGAATAAGTTAAATATTTTAACCCACACCAAAATCCGTATATTGCCTTACTAAGGGTTCCTGAAATGCCAAAACAATATCTTCCTTTGGGACTCCCAACTTTACTAACTCATTAGCAATCCCAATCTCAGTCCCATCATATTGTATCCAAATCTTCCCATCTTTGATATCAAGATGCAAAACACAGCCATATTGCCGTCGTCGATTTTTCCAGCCCACATATACTAATTGATATAGCGGTTCCCATTCAGATGCGGTACAACGTTATATCCCAAGGTGTAGGGGCACGGCATGCCGTGCCCCTACGGGTGTACCTCACTTATCTCAGCAGTAATTTATTTTTGGGCTGGTGAACTACTGGTTATAAATAAAAATACTCAGATCCCCGAATTCTTTTAGAAGTCAGGGATCTGAGTATTTTATGTTTAATTAGGTTGCTACGCATCCCGACAATTTAAACCAGTGCTGCTGTTGCTTTCATGGCAAAAATTTTCTCAATCACATCTTCTACTACCTTATCTGGCGTGGAAGCTCCAGAAGTAATTCCCACAACAATTTCTCCATCTGGTAGCCAGTTTTCTGTAGTTATTAACTGCCCATTTAATTGCCGATGTTCAATAGAATTTCTTGATTTAAGGCGTTCAACAGTATCAATGTGATAAGAAGGAATTCCCCTCTCAAAAGCAATTTGTTGTAATTGAGTAGTATTTGATGAATTAAACCCACCAATTACTACCATCAAATTTAAATTATGCTGCACTAACTCCAACATTGCATCTTGTCGTTCTTGGGTCGCGTCACAGATGGTATTGAAGCTTTGGAAATGCTGATTTAACTCAGTGGGTCCATACTTCTGCAACATAGTCCGCTCAAAAAGCTTGCCAATTTGCTCAGTTTCGTCTTTAAGCATTGTAGTTTGGTTTGCAATGCCAACTCTTTCTAAATCTTGACCGGGGTCAAATCCTGCTGAACAAGCTTTAGCAAATTTGGTCAGAAATTCTTCACGATTTCCACCATTGATAATATAGTCAGCAACATATTCTGCTTCTGGCAAATTCAACACAATCAAATACTTGCCAGCGAAGGAACTCGTAGCGACTGTTTCTTCATGCTTATATTTACCATGAATTATTGATGTATAATCAATTTTTTTGTGCTTTTCGACTGTGTTCCAAACTTTAGAAACCCAAGGACAAGTTGTATCAACAATTTTGCAGCCTTTATCGTGAAGTATCTGCATTTCTTGAACGCTAGCGCCAAAAGCTGGTAATATGACTACATCCCCAGTTTCAACAACAGAAAAGTCTTTATTCTTTCCTTCAATGGGGATAAATTCTACTTCCATCTCCTGCATTCGCTGATTTACAGAAGGGTTATGGATAATCTCATTAGTAATCCAGATGTGTTCTGTGGGGAAGTGCTGACGAGTTTGGTAGGCCATCGCTACAGCCCGTTCTACACCCCAGCAAAAGCCAAAGGCTTGTGCTAGCCGAATCGTCACATCACCCCGTTGCAGGATGTAATTGCGATCGCGGATTTCCTGAATCAAGTTACTCTGATACTCAGATTGCAACTGTGTAGCAACTTCTGCTTGATGACCAAAGCCTTTGCGATTGTAATTTTCTGAATGTTGGAGCGTGCGCTTAAAAGCTTTTGTATCCATTAGATTTGTTTACTTAAACTACTACTTGTTATTGTCTCGTGCCAAGACGCGATTTATACAAACTTCTATTCAAAGATATTACCAGAGAGAGGGAAAGAGATTTAATGCCTTTACCTTTTCGCCTTTTTTTCTCGCTGGGGTTTTAATTCGATGTCGCTATAAATCTGCAATGCCGAACGCCAAACTATATAGCCTTCACGACTTAAGTGTAAGCCATCAGTGGTAAATTCCCGCCGGAGATTACCTTGCGTGTTGGTAAATAGGGAATATAAATCGAGATATTTGACACCTTTTTTGGCAGATATGCTTTGCAGTTTCTGATTCAACTTGCGAATACGACTATTGGCAATAGCCAAAAGTTTATCTCGTTTTTTCCAAGTTGCTTCTTCTGCCCCATGTGGCAAAATCGATTGGACAACAATTTGGGCTGTGGGATGGGTGTTTTGCAGGTAATCAATAATTTGCCGCTGATTATTTAAAATTACCCTGTCGCTCGTGCCTCGAATTAAGTCATTAATGCCAATCATCACAAAAATTACCTCTGGCTGGGTGCGGTCAAATATATTCAATCTTTTCAAGAGTCCATTGCTGGTTTCGCCAGAAATTCCTTGATTGAGCCAATTTTTACCTTCGGGTAATAACTCAGTGGGAAACCACAAACTCAAAGAATCTCCCGCCAGAATGGTTAAATGCGGAGGACTTTGGTCAGCGGCTACCTTGGCTTCTTGATTGAGGATGTCTACCCACTCCTGGTAACTAAGTTGGTGACGACGACCCAAATCAGGTGTAGCAATTTGACGATCGCTATTTAGGTTGATTGGCTCTGGGGATGTTATTATTCCAAAAAAAGCGGCTACTCTCTGCTGTTGCCAAATTAGCAGGATGAGCGCCAACATTAGGATGCCGTTGGTTAACAGCGAGAAAAATGCCCAGATAGGAAAGGTTTTAAGAGAAGTAGACACGACTAGCGAAATTTACCCATTATTTGAATCAGATTTTAACGCTAGCGATCGCAAATCACCTAATTTTAAACTGGGGAGTTGGGAGTGGGGGAAGCAAACAGAAAGTTTTTCCCTCCCAACTCAGCACTCTTTACTCACATCTTGCACCTAACGATTAAAATCGCACCCACTGTACCGCCAATGCCATGCACAGGAAAGGTATCTAAAAAACCTTTGCGATTTTGGATGAGGTTATTGTCTGTTTCAAAAAGGGCTAGTATTACAAAACTTATTTGTCGGAAATAATATAGAAATTCTATTTAACTTCTGGGTGCAAACATAATAATTAATACACCTATTAAACCTAAACAAGCTCCGATTAGGTCATAGCGGTCTGGAGTTACTCCGTCTATCTTCCAACCCCAAAACATTGCCATTGCGATAAATACTCCGCCATAAGCTGCATACACTCTGCCAAAATTTGCCGGTTGGAGAGTTGCAATAACACCATAGACAGCCAAAGCAATTCCCCCCAATATCCCCCACCAGAAGGGCTTACCTTCGCGCAACCACAACCAAATTAAGTAGCCGCCCCCGATTTCAAATAAACCAGCCGACAAAAAACATAGCAGAGACTTAATCATTTGACCAGTTTGTGAATAAGGTCTAACTCCGTGAAATTACGCTAACGCTTTTAACCAAACTATTGTCATTAATTGAAGTAAGTTTGTTGAACTGGGCATTGGGTATTGGTAATTTCCTTCCCCCCCCCTGCTTCTTCCTCAATCCCCAGAATGTAGATAAGGCTCAAGGATGAAAGCACCATTACCTGATAACGAATTACAGAGAATCGAGACGCTTTTGGAGTATAAAATTCTCGATACCCCATCTGAAGCCGCCTTTGACGACCTCACACATTTAGCTTCGTATATTTGTCAGACTCCTATTGCCTTAATTAGCTTAATTGATGCAAACCGCCAGTGGTTCAAGTCAAAAGTCGGTTTGGATGCCCTAGAAACACATCGAGATTTTGCATTCTGCGCCCATGCTATTCTCCAGCCTGATGTTTTGATTGTGCCTGATGCAACAGATGACGAACGGTTTACTGCAAATCCATTGGTTACATCTGACCCAAATATCCGATTTTATGCTGGTGTACCTCTGACAAACGCTGAGGGATACGCACTAGGAACGCTTTGCGTGATGGATTACGTACCACGAGAACTTACTCCAGAACAATTGGAGGCATTACGAACTTTGGGTTGTCAAGTCATAAAGCAAATGGAATTGCGCCGAAATTTAGCAAGTTTGGTACTTGTTACTAAGAAAGGCAAACAGGAGCAGAAGATACGCAAGCAATTTTTCAAAAAGATTGCAGTGGGTTTTGGTTTGGCATCAGCAATTTTAGTTTTGATTGGTGTGGTTTTTTATCAAAATACAATAGTATCTAATAATAATCGCAGTATATTAAAAAATACTTACAAAAAACTCGATAGTTTAGGAGAGATACTGTACGACATAAAGGATGCTGAGATTGGGCAAAGTAGTTACATCTTCACTGGAGAAAAACTTTATCTAAAACCCTATCAAGCAGCACTCGCTAACGTCGATCAAGAAATTGCCAAGTTGAAGAGTTTAACCGCAGATCAACCGAACCAACGACAGCAGATTGCAACGCTTGAATCTCTGATAACGGCTAAACTTACTGAACTAAAACGAACTATCGACTTGCGCCAGAACAAGGGATTAGAGGCAGCATTGCAACTACTAATGAGAAATAATGATCAACATCTGATGGATGATATTAATCAGATGATCGATGAGATGGAGAACGATCAAAGAAAGCTGCTTCAGCAACAGTTGCAAGCAACAAAATTTCGGACTCAAGATACAATTGTGGCACTTGCGATCGCTATTTGTCTAAGTTTTATCGTTCTTGTCATAGTCTATTACTTCATCTATCGTGAGGCAATTGAGCGCAAAAGGACAGAAGAAACCTTAAATCAAGAACGCAACTTTATCTCAGCAGTCCTTGATACAGTCGGCGCGTTGATAATGGTTCTCAATTCTCAAGGGCAAATCGTTCGTTTCAATCAAGCTTGTAAGCAAATAACGGGTTACTCCTTGGATGAGGTGAGGGGTAAGTATTTCTGGAACTTCTTGTTAATCCCTGAAGAGGTGGAGTCGGTCAAAGCCGTTTTTGAGCAGTTGCGTTCTGGTCAAGTCCTGAATGAGTACAAGAACTATTGGGTAATGAAGGATGGCAGTCGCCGACTGATTGCCTGGTCGAATACCTTCTTAAAAGACTATGAAGGATCAGTGGAATACATTGTTAGCACTGGCATTGACATCACCGAGCCCAAACGTGCAAAACAGCATCTAACTGCACAATATGCTGCAACCCGCGTTTTAGCGGAGTCCACCACCACGAGCGAAGCTACTCGCCAAATTCTCCAAGGAATCTGCGAAAGTTTAGGATGGGATTTGGGTGAAATTTGGATGGTAGATCAGCGAGCAAATGTGCTGCGTTTTCTCGATATGTGGCATGGAGCATCCTTTGAGATGCAAGATTTTGAAGCACTGAGTCGGCAAACCACGTTTGCACCGGGAATTGGACTCCCTGGACGAGTTTGGGCTAGTTCTGAACCTGTTTGGATTGCTGATGTCGTTAAAGATATTAATTTCTCTCGCTTCAAAATTGCTGCTCAAATAGGACTACAGGCAGCTTTTGCTTTTCCAATCCGTAGCGGTCACAAAATCCTCGGTGTTATTACCTGCTTCAACCATGAAATTCAGCCACCTGACGAAGATTTGCTAAAAACGATGAATTCGATTGGCGAGCAAGTGGGGCAGTTTATCCAGCGTAAACAAGCTGAAGAGGAAATACAACGCCAAAACTTGCGATCGCAATTATTTACTGAAATCGCCCTCAAGATTCGCCAGTCTTTACGAATCGAAGAAATTCTTCAAATCACTGTCCAGGAGGTGCAAAAGATTCTCCAGACTGACCGAGTTTTAATCTATCAGCTTTTGCCAGATCAGCCTGTAGCGACCGTTATTGAAGCAGTAGTTTCTGGCTTACCAGCAATCAAAGAGCAAAATATCGCCGCCCCCTACTTTCAAGCCGAATATGCCCAACAGTACTATCTACAGCAGTACCGTCAAGGACGGATGTTGGGGCTGGCTAACTTGGATTTGCTGGAAGTTGAACAAAGCCATCTGGAATTAATCCAACAGTTTGGGGTCAAAGTCAATTTGGTTGTACCGATTATTGTCAAAGAAGAACTTAGCGGTTTGCTCATAGTTCATCAGTGTAATGATTCCTACCAATGGTCTAGCTTTGAAACTCATCTTTTGCGGCAAATCGCCGATCAAGTAGGTATTGCTTTAACCCAAGCCCAACTATTAGCAGCAGAAACTCATCAGCGACAAGAACTTGAAATTGCCCGTCGCCAAGCCGAATTAGCTTCTCAGACTAAAAGTGCTTTTTTGGCGAATATGAGTCATGAAATTCGGACTCCGATGAACGCTGTATTGGGAATGACCAGTTTAGTATTAGATACTTCCTTAGATGCAGAACAGCGAGATTTTGTTGAAACAATTCGTAGTAGTGGAGACGCGCTTTTAAGTTTAATCAACGAGATTTTGGATCTTTCCAAACTTGAGGCTGGAGAGATGGCTCTGGAAACTCTAGATTTTGACTTATCTACTTGTGTTGAAGAAGTGGTGGAATTATTGGCTCCCTCAGCTCATAACAAGGGATTGGAAATTGCCGCACTGATTGAGCATAATGTCCCCACCCACCTCAAAGGAGATGCTGGTAGATTGCGGCAAATTCTGATGAATCTAATTAGCAACGCTATCAAATTTACCAGCGTTGGCGAAGTATTAGTGCAAGCCGAATTGCGTTCGTTTTCCTCCACTACAGCTACCATCCATTTTGCCATTACAGATACTGGTCTTGGTATTAGCCCTGAAGACCAACGCAAACTCTTTACTCCATTTACCCAAGTAGATGCTTCTACCACTCGCAAGTATGGTGGTACCGGTTTGGGATTAGCCATCTGTAAACAACTTGTAACCTTGATGGGAGGAGTGATTGGGATAGAAAGTCAAATGGGGAAAGGATCTAAGTTTTGGTTTGAGGTGCTTTTTACCAAGCAAGTTGAGCCTGTTTTGCCAAAATGCGATCGCCGACTTTTGATCAATCACCGTTTATTAGTAGTGGATAACAACACTACTAATTACAAAATTATCTACCATCAAGCAACTCGTTGGGGAATGCAGGTAGATCAAGCTGACAGTATTGCTGCTGCACTCATTGCTATTCAGTCAGCTTGTGAGCAGGGTAAATCCTATGATATCGCCTTGGTTGATACGCAAATACCCCAAACAAATGGCATGACATTAGCAGAACAAATTAAAGCCAATTCAGCAATTACTGAGATACCTTTGATTATGCTCACCTCTATTAATCAACGGCATCAAATGCAACGGGCGCTCAAAGTAGGATTTGCCACTTATTTAGCCAAACCCATTAAATCATCCCGACTCCTTGATACCATCATGACTATTCTAAAAAATCAGCCTGAACCGGAAGAAAAGGAGCAGGAAAAAACTTTATTTCCTGACCCCATTGCCCACTCTAACAACTCTTCTTCGACTAAATCAAATTTGAGAATTTTGCTAGCTGAAGATAATTTAGTGAATCAGAAAGTAGCTCTGAAGCAACTCCAGAATTTGGGCTACAAAGCCGATGTCGTTGCGAATGGAGAGGAAGTTTTGCAGCTATTAGATAAAATTCCCTATGATTTGATTTTAATGGATTGCCAAATGCCAATTCTTGACGGTTTGGAAACTACAAAAGAAATTCATCGTTGGCAAGAGAGCGCCTTTGCTCTGGGTCATCGTCCTGTGGTGATTGCGATGACGGCTAATGCAATGAAAGAAGACAGACAAATGTGTCTAAATGCAGGAATGGACGACTATCTGAGTAAACCAGTGTTAAAAGAAAAATTGGCGGTTGCTCTAGAGCATTGGACAGGCGTGATCAGCTCACAACAAGAGGCAGTTGTGGATGAACAGACAGCTTCCGCTAACCTAGCAATTGATTGGGAACACTTGCATCAGGTATCAGAAAATGATGCCGAATTTGAATTAAGTTTATTGCAACTATTCGTTGAAGATATTAAACCTCGTTTAGAGATAATTAAAGCAGCGATCGCATCTGGTGACTTTGAGCAAATTGCGCGGGAAACTCATCAACTTAAAGGTGCTAGTGCCAATATCGGAGCCACAACTATGTACCTAGCAGCTGATAAACTAGAACAATTAGCTCACCATCAAGAGCTTACAGATACTACCAGCTTAATTTCCGAATTAGAAGAGTTTGTTAACCGTATTCAAGACTTTATTAATTAAAAACCAAGTAATAAATTACATATTACTATAGCAGTTCTCGTTTACGTGAGGTACACCCGTAGGGGCACGGCATGCCGTGCCCCTACACCTTGGGATATAACGTTGTACCGCATCTGAATGGGAACCGCTATATTAATCAAAGATAATGGGACATAATTCGTAGTCGCACCATGAATTACGAATTAGCCATGCTAAAGCACCATCAACATTAGTAACCTGCTCCCCTGGCGGTATTGCTGGACGATTTACCATGACAACCTTTACCCCAAGTTCTTGCGCCGCAATAATCTTGGGCTTTGTTGCATCGCCACCGCTATTTTTACTCACGATGGTATCAATGTTGTAGTGAATGAGGATTTCCCTTTCATTATTGAGAGTAAAGGGACCGCGATCGCACAATAGCATTCCCGGTGGCATTAAAGCATCATCAGTAGGAGGGTCAATCATCCGCATCAGAAACCAAATTTCCTCTAAGTGAGCAAAGACGGCGAGTTCTTGCCTCCCAACTGTCAAAAATACTCGCTGTGCCTGGTTTTGCAGGGTTGTGGCTGCGGCTTTAACGCTCTCAACTTCAATCCAGCGATCGCTACTTCCTTTCTCCCAAGGCGGACGAATTAACATCAGACGGGGTACTCCAACTTCCGTTGCCGCATCTGCCGCATTAAAGGAAATCTGCGTAGCAAAAGGATGGGTTGCATCAATCAGCAAGTCAATTTCCGTTACTCGCAGATAGCTAGCCAATCCATCAACACCGCCAAAACCTCCAACCCGGAGTTCGCCCAACGGGACTGATGGTTCACGGGTGCGACCAGCTAGAGAAGTGATTGCTTCTACCCCCTGCATAGTCGCCACTTTAGCAGCTAGTTCTGCTGCATCTCCCGTCCCACCCAGAATCAAAACGCGGATCATTGAGATAAAGGTGGAATCTTTGCTAAAATGCCCTTTTTCAGAGCTTCCGGGCGCTCTGACCAAGGCAATAAACCACTTGGTTTTGCATAGTATTGACTAGCGCACTCTAACACCGCAGATGCACTACCATCAACAGCTAAATCGCCAAATAGATATGTTAATTTGCCTTTAGCAGCAAAGGCGACTACACAGGAACGATTACAAGCACTCATGCATTCAACTTCCTGAATTGGAAATTCATCTCGTAAGTCCCAATCTTGTGCCAAGTGCTGAAGTTGATGTAGTAGTTGTTGCCCACCACTTTCACCTAAGGGTTTTCCATCTTGCCAAAGGCTTGCACAGGTTTTACAAACAAATAAAGTATGGCTAGCAACACCAAAGCAACTAGTTGGGGAAATATTTACAGTAGTAGTCATCTGTACCTCGCAGATATGTGTAACTGATAAATCTATTTCGGCGGGCATCCTGACTCACTTAATTTTGTTAGATTTTGGATTACTTAGTTTGCTAATCTCAAATCTCAAATAAGCTCACAGTTGCGGGACAGTGCCGGATTTACACCGAACTTTCCCCCTTACCTCCGGTAGCTGACTCCCACCAGAACCGAATAACCTTAATAATCATACACTATACAGCGCAAAGTTCGCGCGTCCCGGTCTCCGGGCGTGAAACTTTGCAAGAAGAGTCAATGTTGTTGTAGCTTTGAGTGCCAGTGCAATCTTTTTGCTGTTTTGGAATCACGGGAAGAGTGCGTAGTTTACCGCTGTAGGCATCGCATTAATTCTCAAGTTAAATTATGTATCTTGCTTTATCAAGAAAGTGTATGCTATTGTTGATAATCGTGTGGTTAAGGACGTATAGCTCAGTTGGTTAGAGCGCTACGTTGACATCGTAGAGGTCACTGGTTCGAATCCAGTTACGTCCATTTTTTTTACAAGTGACTAATTATGTCTGTGTGTGACTTTTGTCGATTGCCAATTTATTTGTCCGCGTTGACAAATAAATGTCCATATTGACAGATAAATGTCCGCGTTGACAAATTAGACGTAAATAAATATAATACCTGACAACTTTCAACCAGCCTCAAGCTGTGAGGGGTATTGAAACTTCTCTAGACTTCTACGAGTCCCCCTGGTGGTTCACCTTTCAAGGATCGCCTTTGCCTTCTTCTTCTTGCCAAGCAATACGCCCACTACGTAGGGTGAACAGGCTGCTAGAGTGTTGGGTTTTGCTATTTTTCTTAATTTGTTGATCTTCTAGGAAGCGTTTAAACCAGTGGAGTTGGCGAGAGTCACAATAGACTTGAAAGCTATGCTCACTCAAACCGTTGAATTTTACACAGTGGCGTATAGCGTATTTCCTCCACAGATCAACGCTGTACTGAAAGAGATATAGAAGTATTTTACCAAGAACGCAGCTATCAAACCTATGACACTACCCCATTACCAGATGCTACCCTCAATGATTTAGACCCAGATTGCGATCGCTGCTTACCGCAGAGAAAGGCAAGCTCTAAAACCCAACGCCAGTGAACTAAACTATAACGACCAAGACCTGCTCTATGCCCTAAATGCGATCAGTAGACATCCCGTCCAAAGAGTCTCATGCACCGTAACTATCGAGAACGGAATCCTGGACGAAATCATGAAACAAGGAATCATTGAAAGCATATCTGTCCGCCATGTTGGAAGATTATTAGAAGAAGCAGAACTTAAACCCCACGCCTTGCCGCTACCGGTTCAGGACTTACGCATTGACAAATTAGACAATAAGTGCAGTAGAAAAAATATGCGATCGCTAGTCCATAGTGGAGTGGAAAGATGGATAATTTACCTGTCTGTTATTGAGGTAATGAAAAAGGGGGTTGGAGCCTCAGGCTGTAACTACTGATGCTTGGTATTCCAGTAAGAGAAACCTGAAATTCTTTAAAAACAAGGAATTAGAGTTTTTAACTGGGATAGCCAAGAATTGCTTATGTGTCTTGGAAAGTTGTTCATGGGGGAAACCCCCAAGACCACACTTTCCGCTTCAGTTGAGGGTAAAAATTTTACCCAAGTTGAAAATCTAGAAATACCAGAGAATGGATTAATAGTGCATCTAAAAAAGTTTGGACAAGTGAAAGTATTTCGGAGAATTTTCAAAAACGAAATCCCCCCCCTGTAGATGAAGAATTTGACGCCAAAGTTGAAGATATTACTGGTTTATACATCAAGCGATCGCTAACCATATTCAACTTAACCAGCATTCTCTACCTTTCCCAAATCCAGCTAACAAACTGAGTCTCAAAAACTCTGTATGGCTGACAAATAAATGGCAAGAACAATTCGAGCAATGGATTTCTCTGGGTCAAACGAATTGAGCTAGATAAGCTTGTGTACAAAGACACCATATTCTATAACACTATTCTCCGATAAATTAATCGTAGTATTATATTTATATCAGGTTATAAGAGCTTCTGAGTATTTCAAAGAGGCGACTGGGGGCAAAGGAGAATAACCAATACCCAGTGCCCCATTCTTTAAATTCCCGCACCATCAAGAAAATCTTCAATCATCCCATCAGAATTATTGCACTTAGGGTTGTCGGTTTGTTCGTCGCCAAGCTCAGTTGCAGACAAACTTGATTGATCTTGCAACTGCTCAAACTGTTTCTCTAAAGCCTTGACTCGTTCAAATAAAGCGCGGATTACTTCAGCTTCTACGTCGCGTACTTTATTATGATCCAGAACATTGGTAGGTAAGTTGTTTTGACGAGTCACGCGCCCTGGAATCCCAACTACAGTAGTGTCACTAGGCACATCTCGCAGCACCACAGAACCGGCTCCAATGCGGACGCGATCGCCAATTTGAATATTTCCTAATACCTTCGCACCCGCTCCCACAACTACATGAGCGCCTAAAGTTGGATGGCGTTTACCGGTTTCTTTACCTGTACCACCCAAGGTTACACCTTGATAAATTAAAGCATAATCACCTACGATTGCTGTCTCACCAATCACCACTCCCATCCCGTGGTCAATAAAAACTCCCTGGCCAATTAATGCCCCTGGATGGATTTCAATTCCAGTTAAAAACCGACTAATATGAGAGATAAACCGGGGTATAAAGGGAATCTCCAATTTATGCAGCCAGTGCGCCAAGCGATGGAATATTAAGGCTTGGAGTCCAGGGTAACAGAACAATACTTCTAGCCAGTTCCGGGCTGCTGGATCACGCTCAAAAATAGTTCGCAAATCATTTATTAGCATTAGCATACTCAGTTGACACCATCTTTGCTAGGTGAGGCTGTGAAACTATCAATGCAAGATAATTCCTGCAAAAAATGACTTATTTTTGGTAATTGTGTAAGATAATCTACGCTAAATTGAAGTTTTAGGTCGCTATACACTCCAAGACTTATGCCAGGAAAGGGAAGCTTGCCCACAGCAAAGTCCGATGTATTATATTTAGACACGACGGAGTATTGATATGCGGATAGCAAAAGATGTCACAGAGTTAATCGGACGAACTCCTTTAGTCCAATTAAACAAAATTCCCCAAGCTTTGGGAGCAGTTGCTCAGATTGTAGTGAAGCTAGAAAGTATGAATCCAGCGTCTTCTGTGAAAGACCGGATTGGCGCGAGTATGGTGGAAGCGGCGGAAGAAGCAGGTTTGATTCACCCAGGAAAAACTGTTTTAGTAGAGCCAACTTCTGGGAATACGGGAATTGCCTTAGCAATGGTAGCAGCCGCTAAGGGTTATCATCTCATTCTAACGATGCCTGACACAATGAGCCAGGAAAGACGATCAATGCTCAAAGCTTATGGCGCTCAATTAGAGTTAACACCAGGGGTAGAAGGAATGCGAGGAGCGATCGCTCGTGCAGAGCAGATTTTAGCTCAAACGCCCAATGCTTATATGTTGCAGCAGTTCCGCAACGCCGCTAACCCGAAAGTTCACGCCGAAACCACCGCAGAAGAAATTTGGGATGATACCGATGGAGAGGTGGATATTCTGGTGGCGGGAGTCGGTACTGGTGGGACAATTACCGGAGTTGCGGAAGTTATTAAAGGGCGGAAGCCAAGTTTTCAAGCGATCGCAGTTGAACCAAGCAACAGCCCAGTATTAGCGGGTGGTAAATCAGGCCCTCACAAAATTCAGGGTATCGGCGCGGGATTTATCCCAGCAATTTACCGTCCAGAATTGGTAGATGAAGTGATTCAGGTGACGGATGAGCAAGCGATCGCTTATGGCCGTCGCCTAGCAAAAGAAGAAGGATTGCTATCAGGGATTTCTACTGGCGCAGCTTTATATGCAGCAATTCAAGTGGCACAGCGACCAGAAAATGCCGGCCGCCTCATCGTCATGATACAGCCTAGCTTCGGCGAACGCTACCTCAGTACCTCACTGTTCAAAGATCCAGAAGAGAATGAGTGGTTGAGAAAAGTTTGATTCCTGATTTAGCAACACGCACTAAGAGCAAAACAATTTGTGTGCAGTCAGATGAATACTTTTCATTGATTGGTTTCCTCTGTTACTAGGTTTTGCAGTACCTCTTGCACCTCTTGTGGAGAGTTATTTTCCTGTAGCGCTGTCCAGCAATGCCCTTGTTCATTGCTCGGCAAAATTTTACTACTGCTCAACAAAACTTGACTGGATAATTGGCTCCGTACTTGGCGTAATGCCTTCATACAAGGTGGACAATCACAACCAAACAGCGCAACCGCCGCATCACTCTCAGCCGCACTGAAATCCATCAAAGTGTCTTCGATTAAACTTTCAGTGGAAGATGCGGCATTGGTTTCACCATTCTGGAACGCTAGCCTTGTTTCTAAGAAACTCATGCCAGAATCTACAGGTACATTGCATGAGGTTTGAACGGAAGCAGGTGTTCTTGTTCCAGCCGCAAGGGTTAAACCTGGCATCAGTAGCATTGTTAGCATTGAGCTTGCAAGCTTAGGAATCGTAGCCCAGTTTAGTAAAATTCGATGGTTCATTTGACAAACTCCTCAAGGAGCCCAAAACTAAAACTGCTCAATGATAGATTATTCTAATACAGTTTAGCAATATCCTCTTGCCTTGGGTCGTATTCTCCCCATAGTACAAACTGATGACCAAAGTTTTAATTCCCGTAGTGCGTCTTGTAGCTGCGGGGTTTTTTTGATAGTTTATTGCGATCGCTCAAAAGGTGATAATTCTCAATAGTGGAAAATTACTGGCAAAAATCGGCTTTAGAGTACCTGAAATATGGGAAACTTGGCAATATTCCCGATAAATCAGATTTAAGATGAGTAACACAATTTCAGACATCGCAGTTAAGACCATCAACGGTGAAGATAAGCAGTTAAACGATTACATCGGTAAAGTACTCTTAATTGTGAATGTGGCTTCCTAAGATTTTGAATTTTAAATTATTATTTGTGTCTAAGTTGTCATGAACGTTGCAATTATTGGTTGTGGTTATGTTGGTTATACAGTTGCTCAATGTTGGCAGCAAAAAATGAATTTTGTTGTCAGTGCAACCACAACTTCTCCTGAGCGTGTCCCTGCACTACAATCAGTAGCGCAAAAAGTTGTAGTTACCCGAAGTAATGACCTAGATAGTCTAAAATCAGTTTTACACAATCAAGATGTTGTACTTTTGAGTGTTGGTGCAAAAGGTGCTGAGGTTTATGAAGAAACTTATCTCCAAACTGCCGAAACGTTAGTTTCAGTCTTACGGCAGATTAAAAGTGTGAAACAATTAATCTACACAGGGAGTTATGCCGTATATGGTGACAGAAATGGTGTATGGGTAGATGAAGAAACACCGCTTGCACCTGCTACTTTAAATGCACAAATTCTCCGAAAAACAGAGGATGTTTTACTATCAGCATCTAACGAAAATCTCCGTGTTTGTATCTTCCGCTTAGGAGGGATTTACGGGACTGGCAGGGAACTGGTAAAAATATTTAATAGATATTCTGGTACAACCCGTCCCGGTGGCGAAGATATTACTAATTGGATTCATCTGGATGATATTGTTGGTGCAATAGAATTTGCGCGTCACCATCGTTTGCAAGGAATTTACAATCTAGTAGATGATGCACATCTTACCAGTCGAGACTTGCTAGATAGTTTATTTGAAAATCATAATTTACCCAAAGTTATATGGGATACTTCTATCAAGAGTACTCGCCCATATAATGCTTTGGTATCGAATGAAAAGCTCAAAGAGGCTGGATATCAGTTAATTCATCCACAAATGATTTTTTAGCAAGTATCAAAAACTAAGAATTATGCAACCTTTTACTATAGCTAACACAACCAATTTGACAGCATCTCCTAGCCAATTTTACACTTGGCAGAATTATCGTTGCGCTTACGAAGTTCATCAGCCAACTAATACAACACCTGAAAGCATTCCCTTACTGTTAATTCATCCTATTGGCGTGGGATTATCGCGGCAATTTTGGTGGCGATTTTGCCGCGAATCGGACAATACAAATCAGCATTATTCAATTTATAACCCTGATTTATTAGGATGTGGTGCAAGTGATATGCCCCATGTAGCTTACACTCCTAATGATTGGGCAGAACAGTTGCAGTACTTTTTGCAAACAGTAGTTCAAAAACCTGTTGTAGTAGTAGTCCAAGGGGCATTATTACCAGTTGCGATCGCATTAGTTCAAAAAGCATCAAATTTAATCGCCGGACTTGTACTTTCTGGGCCTCCAGCATGGCCTTTGATCACAAAAAACTCACCAGAATGGCGACAAAAAGTTCTTTGGAATTTGTTAGATTCACCTTTTGGCAGTGCTTTTTATCGCTACGCACGCACCCCAAATTTTTTACGTTCTTTCTCGACTCGTCAACTCTTTGCTTCTGATCATGCTGTGGATGCAGAGTGGTTAAATACATTGGTTGCAGGTGCAGAAAATCCCGCTAGTCGCCATGCAGTATTTTCTTTTTTAGCCGGATTTTGGCGACAGGATTATGGTAGTGCGATCGCATCTATTCAGCAACCAACATTAGTGGCTGTAGGGGAAACAGCATCGAGTATTAGCCAAGAAGGTAAAAAAGAAACCCCAGATGAACGTTTGGCTGATTACCTGGCCTTTTTACCTCAAGGTCGAGGTATAAAAATAACTGGGCGCAATGTTTTACCTTATGAATCCACTGCTGAATTTGTCGCAGCGATCGCCCCATTTATCAATGAACTTTCTTTAGCTGATTGACAGTTTAGATTAAACCAGTCCTCTCATGATAGGTTATGACTGGAATTAATTACTAAAGGCAAGCAAAATTATGTTCCCCAATCGCCGAGGGCAAAGGGTTCCCAATGTCACTTTCCATACTCGTCATAACGACCAGTGGGTGGATATAACAACCGAAAAGCTATTTACTGATAAGACAGTGGTAGTTTTTTCCTTACCGGGTGCTTATACTCCAACTTGTTCATCAACTCATCTGCCTGGTTACAACGAGTTGGCTAAAGCTTTCAAAGAAAATGGTGTTGATGACATTATTTGTATTTCTGTCAATGATACCTTTGTGATGAATGAATGGGCAAAGGATCAAGAGGCAGAAAATATCATACTAATTCCCGATGGAAATGGTGAATTTACCGAAGGCATGGGAATGCTGGTAGATAAATCAGACTTAGGTTTTGGGAAGCGATCGTGGCGCTATTCTATGTTGGTAAAAGATGGTGTAATTAACCAGATGTTTATTGAACCAGACGAGCCAGGAGATCCCTTTAAGGTGTCCGATGCTGAGACAATGCTCAGATATATAAATCCCCAAGCAGTGAAGTCCGAAGTCGTCTCTCTGTTTACAAAAGTGGGTTGTCCTTTCTGCGCTCGTGCTAAAGCGATGCTCCAGGAACGTGGGATCAACTACGAAGAAATTACCTTGAGTAAGGATATTACCACCCGCTCGTTACGAGCAGTTACAGGAGCGACAACAGTTCCCCAAGTATTTATTGATGGTAAATTAATTGGTGGTTCTGAGGCACTAGAAGCCTACTTCGCTGCTAAATAGGATTTTAGTAGCTAAACTGTGTACGTGTGTCAACTTTAGCTAAAATCCCTTTGAAACCTCGTTTCCGGTCTCTGGCTGGAAACGAGGTAAAAATCTTTTAATGAGATTAGCTCATAGGATAAATGTGGGTAGATTTGCTGAAATTTTTAGAGAATAACAGGTTTACGAGTTCAAAATCTAGTTTAGAAGTTCAAAATCTAGTTTAGAAGTTCAAAACTTGATTTACGAGTTCAAAACTTGATTTACGAGTTCAAAACTTGATTTACGAGTTCAAAACTTGATTTACGAGTTCAAAACTTGATTTGCGAGTTCAAAACTTGATTTGCGAGTTCAAAACCTGATTTACAAGTTGGAAAGTAGATTTTTGAGTTAAAAAACTTGATTTACCAAACCCTTGATAATGGTGCGTTACGAACTTCGTTCTAACACACCCTACAATACTACAATACCTATTAAAAAACAATATGCTTGCTAGAATCCGCCGGCTTTTAAGTCAGTTTTTTAATAAATCAAGAATAATCAACAATGAACCACTAAATAAAGTGAGTTTGATTGTCATTATTTTGATTGATATTTTTATCTTGATTAATGTTTTTATAGGACTCGATGATATTAGCAGATGGCATATCAGTCCGACCCAGGCTTATCCATGTTATTCAGAGTGGCAAAATTACCAGACAAAAACCACTAAAGATAAAGACTATGAAATTGTTAGACTTTCATTACTAGATAATACAAACAATCAACTCAGTTTTCAGCGAAACTATCAACAAGCTGAAGTAGGACATCTGGGTAAGGTTTCTCAAACGTGCTTGCAATATGCCGACTACAAAGATAAGATTAACAATCCTGAAAAGCAGCAAATTATAAAAATTGTTGATCAAAAACAAGCGCAAATCAGTACTCTTGAACAAGCCAATCGCACTATTAGAACTCAATATGACTCAACGCTTCTAGAAAAAATTGCAGGTCAAGGTCGTGAGCAGTCAATTAATCAAGTCGGTGCTGAAAAAGCTAAACAGGCATTAGAACAAAATAACCGCCAAATTTCTACACGGAAAGCGGAAATTTCTACTCTTAAAAATGAACTTCTTTCTAAACCGGAAAGTGTTAGTTTTATAGCCTTTCTTCAGGATAAAACTCAATTCAATTCGGTTGAGAAAGGCTATAAACAGGCATCATTTTGGTATCCAAGTATCCAACTTGGTTTTCAGTCGCTCTTTCTTCTACCGCTAATTCTCGTTGCTTTATTAGTTCATAAATTTACTCAACGAAGAAGATACGGGCTGATATCGCTCATTAGCTGGCATTTGCTAGTTATATTTTTTATCCCACTGATTCTTAAAATATTTGAATTTCTTCAAGTCGGCGTAATATTTCAATTCCTCTTTGATATAATCAGCGCCCTTTTCGGCGGTTTACTTTTCCTGATAAATTATGTTTATATTTTGCTGATTCCACTTATTGGTTTTGGCATTATCCAGTTTTTTCAAAAATTTGTCTTTAATGCTAAAGTCCAAGCAGCTAACAGATTTCAAAAATCACACTGTGTAAATTGTGCTAAAACAATTCGGCATCATGATACTTACTGTCCGCACTGTGGCTATTATCAGTACGTTGAATGCCAAAACTGTCATAATCTTACTTATAACCATTTGTCTTACTGTAAACATTGTGGGACTTCTCAAGATTCCAGTAATTTGTAATCGGTGAAATGGTTTATTAGGCGTTGCATAAATGCGGGATGATTTTTCTCACGCAGAGGCGCAGAGACGCAGAGAGGATAAGGAGTTTTAGATTTCAATACATAACATTTCATCCCTTGATTCAGCAACGCCGTTTATTAGTCTTTTTAACTAGATATGGAAAGAATGAAAAAAGCCAATAAAGAGAGTCAGTCACCTCTTGATTTTCTCAAAAACTTGTTGATTGCCCGTTGGCGATCGCTCTTACTCCTCTTGATAGGAGTATATTTACCTTTGCAGGTCTTTGAAATCCTGACAGTGAAGATATGGCAAAATGAAGCTGGCTTTCCGTGGGATGTGCCTATTCTGTTAGCTATTCACTCTACAGCAAACCCACAATTGGATGTTTTAGCAGTGACGCTAGCTAAAGTTGGGTTGCCTTGGACGGCAATACCAATTTTAGGGGCGATCGCATTAATATTATTACTTCAAAAACGCTGGCGATCGTTAGCTTATTTAGTCACTACCTCAGTGGGAAGTGTGATCATCAACCGCACAGCAAAGGCATTAATGCATCGAGTGCGTCCGCAATTGTGGCAGTCTATTGCACCTGAGTTGAGTTTTGCATTTCCTAGCGCTCATGCCATGACGAGTATCACTTTAGTAGCAATTTTGCTAATCTTAAGTTGGGCTAGCCCGTGGCGCTGGTTAGTTCTCATATTCGGCAGCTTATATGTAATCGCTATTGCGTGGTGTCGTCTTTATTTGGGGGTTCACTTTCCCAGTGACATTCTCGCAGGTTGGATGGTTGCATTAGCTTGGACAATTGGTGCCAGTCTAATTATCAAACCGGATATAATTACAGCCAAATCCATAGCTGGCGAACGAGATAAAGATGAAACTACTTTACTCCCCGAAGAAAAAAGTTGATAACTGAAGATTAAACTAGCAAAAAATTGGCTTGGTCAAAGTTACAATTATTTTTAGGTAAATGTGCCACATCTTTTTTATCTCACGCAGAGGCGCAGAGTCGCAGAGAGAAATCAAGAATATGGTCTAAAAGATTTCGATGGATTTTAGATTGGGTTTTAATGGTTTAAATTTGATGGCGTGCGGTAACTATAACCAAGATTAGAATCTTTTTGAATATGTGTTTTAATACTATCGAGGTCTATAAAGCAGTCAGCAACATCAATCAAACTTTCGCTAGTTGTTGTTTGCAAACTGACTACTTCTACCCGAACTCCCATTCTGCTGACAGCATTCACAGCATACGCTAAATCTCCATCTCCACTGACTAAGATCGCAGTATCATAGTAAGGAGCTAAAGTTATCATGTCTACAGAAATTTCTACGTTCAAATTTGATTTTTTGAAATTCTCTGCTGGCAAAGCAATATCTTTTGCCACTACACGATAGCCATTACGACGCATCCATAATAGAAAACCCTGCTGTTTTTCATGGGTGATATCAACTCCAGTATAGAAGAAAGCACGCAACAGTCTCGAACCGTTGGTTAAATAACAAAGCAATTTAACATAGTCAATTTCTATGCCAAGTTGTAAAGCTGTATTAAATAGGCTTAAGCCATCAATAAAAATAGCAACTCGACCGCGATTCAAACGAGTGAAAATGGAACTATCAGGTGCAGTATCTCGGATCTTAGTATCTTTACCTTTCGCAGCAGTATCGCTCAAATTTTGCCCTTGCCAATGTGGTTTAGCTTTGAGTATTTTAGATTCATTTAATTCATTTATTTTTTTGCTAAAATTAGTTATAATCATTGATACCTCTGGATTTTAAAGTTAAAAAAGGTTTTGAGTATAGTCTGTGCTGATTATATGCGATCGCACCTCAAAAGAAAAACCCTGGCAAAGAATGTGGGTAATCTTTAAATCCAATTTTTATAAAATTTTATCTTAATTAGCGAGCGATCGTCAGTCAAAAGTAATAAATAAATCATTGACAACTGAAAATACAAGATTCCCGACCTTTTTAAGAAGTCGGGAATGTGAGCCTTAACCTTTAGCTAACTTATTTTTAGATATGTAGTAAACCTGACTGCCAGTATCCGGTACAAAATGGCAACTGACAGATGAGTGCCATAATGACTTCCAAATTGGTTCCTCAGATTTGTGGAAATGCTCACCCATCACAGGTTTTATTGCCTCAGTTGCCTTCAGCAAATTGTAGTGAGGGATATTAAGAAATATGTGATGAGCAACATGAGTACCGATATCGTGATGGATATGATTGATCAAACCATAATCACGATCAATACTAGAAATCGCGCCTTTTAGGAAAGTCCAATCTTCTCCACGATACCAAGGAATATCTGGCTCAGTATGGTGCAAGAATGTCACCAAATCTAGCCAAATTATGAACACAATATAGGGCGCAGCGTAATATTTCAGCAACCACATCCAACCCCATTGGTAGGTAAGAAAGCCCAGTAAACCTACCATACCAATCAAAAGTACAGTGCTAGTGATCACATCCCATTTTTCTGATGGTTTGAAAAGCGAACTGCTGGGTAAAAAGTGGGAGCCTTCTTTATTAGGAGAACGCTTAAACAGATACACAGGATAAGCCAATAGAAAAGCATAATATCGGCCTATTTTTTGTGCTAAAGGCATCTCCTTGTATTGTGATTCCGTCACCGGATACCAGCTTTCATCATTATCAATATTGCCAGTATTCTTGTGGTGAGTTCTGTGGCTAATCCGCCAACCATGATAAGGAACAAGTATTGGTGTGTGAGAAAGATGTCCGATGAAATCATTGAGCCATTTATACTTAGAAAAAGATTGATGTCCGCAGTCATGTCCGACTACAAACAAAGCCCAAAACATAGTTCCTTGCATTAGCCAGAAAATCGGAAAGAAAAGCCAAGAATCCAGGTAATGAGCAACTGCATAAAACAGACTGATAATCACAATGTCACGAAAGAAGTAGAAAAGTGATTTTGTCACATTGGGCTGAAAGCATTCAGCAGGAATTGCAGCTTTTAAGTCCCCAAGTGTGAAAGGCAATTTAGTTGCATCCTCAGACGTTTCATAGTCAGGAGGATTGTTGAATGTGATTATATTTGATTGCACTGGATTCTTTTGATTGGATACAAATCGGAACTTTATTTGAGATAAGATAATCTCACTTCTAGGATGCCCACGAAACTAGCGATCGCTAACATACAAGAGGATAATTTCTGGCAATTTACTTAAAATTTTAGTCAGTAAATAATTGCCAGATTCTATTAAAACACAGCATGACAAACGCTCTCGTTTATTCAAGAGCGTGAGTGTAATCACAGCGCTATTTATTGCTCTGTGTAATGTTCGTTGAAAGTCTTATAGCCTACATCAGTTACGTACAGTTGACACTCGTCTGTAATCTGCTTCATTAAAGACCAAGAAAACTGACATTCATTATGCAAATAAGGCTCCCAACTTTCTTTGATGCTGCTGTAAGCTAGCCGCAAGTTATAAGAAGGAATCGCAGTGGAAATATGATGAGGGACATGAACATTGATATCGTGGCAGAGGATTTCTACCCAACGCGGATAATCGCAATGAATAGTCCCAAATAGCTGTGCTAGAGCCTGATTCCACTTGTTAGCTGCCATAAAAGGAACATCTGCGGCAGTATGGTGAACAATAGTAAAAGTACTCATCCAAAAATGGTAAATCATCCAGGGTATTAGCCAGAACTTGACAAAACCCCAGATGCCAGTGGTGGCGATTAGGAGCGGAAAAGCGATCGCTGCAAATACCACTACCACTGCCACAGAAAGCTTAATACTAGATTGGTCTTTAGTTTTGAAGTTACGCCAATCAAAATGCACCACAGCCCAATGTCCAATGGAACCCACCCACCAGAAGCGTTTACGGATGAATCCCTCAAAAGCAAACTGCAAGGTTTTGTCCCAACTTTTAAACACTTCCTGTCTGATTGGATGCCAAGCGTTGTCTTTATCCAGCTTGTTGGTATGAGTATGGTGATAATTATGCTTAATCCGCCAACTATGAAAAGGATAAATTAACGGCATCATGAAGAAGTGTCCGACCAAATCATTTACCCAACGACGTTTGGCAAATGATCTGTGACCACAATCATGGCCAATTACAAAAAACCCTGTTAAAGCAGTGCCGGTAAAAATCCAAGCTAGGGGCAAAAGAAACCAAGGAGCGATCGTCAGGCTGTAGTAGCCCAAGGCAACTGCCAAGACACTGATTATTACTTGTGTCCAAGCTTTGCGACGGTTTTGCTGAAAACATTCCCGTGGCAGCGTTTTGACAATATCTTTGAGCCTCAGGTCGGAATTACTAGGCTCGTCACTTAGTTTCTCGCTATTAATTATTGATGTAGTCATGAACACCTGAAAAACAATAAACTCCTCCACCAAGTCACCAAAAAAGTGGCTTGCCGCAAAATTTCTTAACATTAGTGCTTTGGATTATAGCAACCTAACCTATACAAGCGCACCCGTAAATAGCTTTTGGAAGCCATTTCAAAATTGGCGTATGAATTTGGTTACTACAGAAAGTCCTTCATCGTTAGTCATTTACTCAGGACGGATGACTAATGACAAAGGACAAAAATCTTACTGCTTTGTTGGGGCTAACTTCACATTAGTAGCCAGACCTACTGCTTGCAGCAATTGAACTGTCATCCAGGTTAAATCGATTTCCCACCATTCCAGCCCGTGACGAGCTGAGTATTGAAAGGCATGATGGTTATTATGCCAGCCTTCACCGAAAACTAACACGGCTACCCACCAGCAATTAGTCGAGCGATCGCCAGAATCATAGCTCTGATAGCCAAACTTATGAGTGGCGCTGTTCACCAACCAAGTGCAGTGGTAAACCCAGACAATGCGAACAAAAATTCCCCAAACAACGAATGGCCAGCCACCCAGAAGCAAAAGTAATACACCCAGAGCCACCTGGATCAAAATGAAATATTTTTCTAAAAACTGATAAACTGGGTCTTCGGCAATATCTTTGGTGAAACGAGGAGCATCAGCGTGAGCAGGACAAAAATGAGTCAGCCAACCCATGTGGCTCCACCAGAAGCCCTTATTAGAATCATGGGGATCTGAGTCAGTATCAGAGTTTAAATGATGGATACGATGTGTCCCTACCCACTCAATTGGTCCTCCTTGGCAAGAAAGTGTCCCGAAGAAAACCAGAAGATACTCTAGCCACTTGGGAGTTTGAAAACTGCGGTGGGTGACAAGGCGGTGAAACCCCAGAGTAACGCCTAAACCACCAGTTACCCAATATAGCAAGAAACCCACACCAACTGCCGTCCAGCTAAAATTCCCAGGAACAAAAGCAAACAAAGCGCCGATGTGCAGTCCAACGAAAAACAGGGTATTCACCCAGTTAATTTGAGGTTTAGTTGAAGTAGCAATTGTCATGCAGTAACCTGAATTTGAATTTTCCAGCCTAACCTGTGCGATCTTAAAATCCGCATATCTATAATTTTTTGTGAACGAGGAACTAATGAACAGCTTGGAACATTTGCGGCAAGCAGAACAGGCACTATTAGAAATTTTTTCTGGAATTGACACTCAGGTCAAGCATAATCTAAAACGAGTGCTGGATGCCTTTCGTAATCACCGTGTGGGCGCACACCACTTTGCTGGTGTAAGTGGCTATGGTCATGATGATTTAGGACGAGAAACTTTAGATAAAGTTTTTGCTGAAGTTATGGGTTCCGAGGCTGCGGCGGTGCGAGTGCAGTTTGTTTCAGGAACTCATGCGATCGCTTGTGCTTTGTTTGGTGTACTCCGTCCTGGAGATGAAATGTTAGCAGTGGTCGGTTCTCCCTACGATACGCTCGAAGAAGTCATTGGTTTACGGGGTCAAGGTCAAGGCTCCCTTATCGAGTTTGGCATAAATTACCGCCAATTGGAGCTAACTCCCCAAGGAACTATAGATTGGCAAGCTTTAAGTACTAATGTGGCTGATAACACTCGTTTAGTGTTAATTCAGCGCTCTTGTGGCTATTCTTGGCGTCCGAGTTTATCAATTGCCGATATTGAAAAAATTATCCATTTGGTGAAACAGCAAAACCCGAACACAGTTTGCTTCGTGGATAACTGCTATGGCGAGTTTATTGAAACCAAGGAGCCCACAGCCGTAGGTGCTGATTTAATAGCAGGGTCATTGATTAAAAATCCCGGTGGCACCATTGTCAGCGCTGGTGGTTATGTCGCCGGTCGCGCTGATTTGGTGGAAGCAGCCGCCTGTCGTCTCACTGCTCCCGGTATCGGTAGTTATGGCGGTGCTACTTTTGACCAAAATCGTCTTCTGTTCCAAGGACTATTTTTAGCGCCGCAGATGGTAGGAGAGGCGATGAAAGGGACATACTTAACTGGTTATGTATTTGACAAACTCGGTTATCCAGTGAATCCCGCACCTCTTGCGCCTCGTGGGGATGTGATTCAGGCAATTAAACTCGGTTCTGCCGAAAAGCTAATTGCCTTCTGTAAAGCTATACAACAACATTCTCCTATTGGTTCTTATCTCGACCCGGTTCCAGATGAAATGCCGGGGTATGAGAGTCTGGTAGTCATGGCTGGAGGGACGTTTATTGAGGGGAGTACTTTGGAATTGTCGGCAGATGGGCCTTTGCGTGAGCCGTATGTGGTTTATTGCCAGGGGGGGACTCATTGGACTCATGTGGCGATCGCTTTGGAGGCTGCGATCGAAGCGGTGGAAAGAACATGAGTTAGGATTGTGTCACGCAGAGGCGCAGAGGCGCAGAGAGTCATGATTGAGAATGAAGTTTCGGGTGCAATTGTGGATGCTGCTTACAAGGTTCACACGACTTTGGGGCCTGGTTTGCTGGAATCAGTTTATGAGACGGTGATGGATTTTGAGTTACGGAGGCGGAAGTTACAAGTTAGAAGACAGGTGTTGGTTTCGATAGTCTATGAGGGTGTACTTTTGGAGGAAGGCTTTCGCGCTGATTTAATAGTCGAAGATAAAGTAATTGTTGAACTCAAATCAGTGGAATCTGTTCATCCAGTACACAAAAAGCAGCTATTAACCTACCTGCGTCTTGCCGATAAACGAGTTGGATTACTGATCAACTTCAACGTCTCACTAATCAAAGACGGCATCTCCCGTGTAGTCAATAACCTCTAAAACTCTCTGCGCCTCTGCGCCTCTGCGTGACATCACTCCGGCAACTTATACTGCCCAACAATCCGCTTGGCAAACTCCGGCACGTGCGCCTCTAACTTCTCTGGGTAATTCCGCTTCACATACAAATAATTCCGAGTAAAGTGCGAATCAATCGAAAACCGCGCATATTCTAACCCCTTTGGCCCGATTTTCTCAATCACCACACCCATCAGTTTTGCTGCCCACATCGGCAGAGTCACCCCTTTATCGTAAGCGGGAATGCTTTGCTGTACAGCTTCTTTCCGGTTCCCCTTAGACATCACAGGCTGTGTGTCTAACTGGTCTTTCACCAAATCCAGCATTTCCTTACCAGTGTCATTTCTAACTACAATCCACTGCCAGCCGAAGGGCGCACCCATGTAGCCAACGACTAAATCGGCTAGGGAGTTGACGTAATCAAAGCAACTCATACAAGATGGGGCAAAAACATCTTTTAGTTGGTTAGTCTTCAAGCCAAAGAAAGGCACGGTTTCTGATGAGCCATCTTCATGTTTGAAGTGAACCCGGAAGTCTTGCATGAACTCGTAATGTACAACTGTATCAGGCGATCGGCTGGTGGTTTCTAAGAATTTTTGCAGTCCGGCGCGGTTAACATTATCTACGCACGGTGTACCCAAAACATACAGTTTTTCTAAGCCAAGTTGTTTTTCTACGGCTCGTAATGCCTGAATTTGGCAACCAACACCAATTACTAATAGTCGCTTCATACCCGATTTTTCCACCTGTTCCAATACGGAAAGGTTCGGGGAAAGTGTTGGTTTATTTACCCGCGCTGCTAGTATTTCTTCTGGAGTCCGGGCGATAACGGGCATGGGTTGAAAGCGGTCTTCTTTGGTGTTTTGGACACAGACGACACCTTCAACTAAGCCGCGATTGAGCATTTCAATGGCAATGCTGCTAACAATCCCCGTCCATTGTGCGCCTTCGATGGGCTGTTGTTTCCGCGCTGCGATCATGTCTTGGTGAACACCAAAGTAGAGTTCATCAGGGTTATCAAGATGGCGCGATCGCGTGTGCGTTTCTTCTTCAAGTTCGCCTATTTGCTGATTAATAAAAGCGCAGGCTTCCTTGACATAGTGAACATAGTATGTATCACACAGACCGCACTCGCTACAGAGTTCTTTAGCAGGGCGACGGCTAGTAGGTTTTAAGGCTTTGGCTTTTTTGTGAGGAGAAACTGAGGTCATGTAAATTTTTTGTTTTATCAAGGAATCGCTTTTATTACAATACCTTCACTGGCCATGAACTTCACGATAGAAATTGAACAAGAATTGGATACGGATACATCCGGGAGCTTGAAGCCATTCGCGTCGCGTAAAGGGCATAGGCAAGCTCAATGTCTTCCTGTGGGGTGATGTCAGTTGGTACTGGTAACACAGGCGGGTTAGGAGGTAAGGGTACTGGCACATTAGGAGGATAAGTATCTGGTGGTACAAACTCCTGGGCAAATTTACGTGAAGCTGGTGCCCGTTTGGGTTGAGTTGCAACTTTTTTCACTGTTATTTGTTTGTGCTGAAGCAGTCACAAAATGCGGATAAAAGTAATAAGTTTGGCACACTGTTTGTTACTCTCTAGCAAATGCTGGTAGAACCTTTTCACCAAAAACTTCAATGAACCTCTGCTGCTCTCGGTTGACATTGTGCAGATAGAGTCCACTGAAGCCCAGTTCAATATATTGCTGCAACCACTCGATATACGGTAAACTCACGTTCCGAACTGTTGCTGTATGCAGGGATATACCCTTCGGCTATAGCCCAGCAAGTACGTCCAATTGACTGACTCATCGAAAATCTCCTGGTCAATATCGCACTCTTCTATGTGATGACTTCCGCTGTGACATTCTGGGAATAACTATGCTTGCCAAGAAACGGAAGGTACTACCAAAAGCCTCGTCAGCACCAGTTTGCTCCCTGGATTCATCTAAACTGCGTAAGCCATGTAAATCCAAAAAGCTGAAACCCACCTTTGAAAAGAAAGGTAGTAAACAAAAAAGGAACGTATCTATTGTTTGGTTAATCCAACCAAAGCCACTGGTGCCAATAATCCAAACAATTGGATAGCAAACCCAAAACACTGTAAAGTAGGTCGTCAGCTTGTCAAAAAGTTCTGATAGTTCTCGCCCTTGACTTCTAGTTTTGGCGCGTAATGGGTTCCAAATTCCCCATAAAACAATCAAAAAGGCAACAACACCGTTGATGTACCATAAGTATCTCACCCAAGGCACTGTAGAAAGGTCGGCAATCAAGCCACAGACAACGACAATTACCTGTGTAGCCATCAGAGAAGCGATTAGCGTCCAGTCTTTTTTGGCAAGAGAATGCATTGCAGTTAAAGACAGTGCCAACAGCAACAACGGGGTAGTCACAATCCAATCAAGGTAACGAGCATAATGAGCTATTTGACCAGCAACTAAAAGCTTTCCCTGCTCCAAATTACCGTGCGGTAAAACCATCGACAGATAAGCCAATCCTGACCAAATAGGGATAAATGTGGCAATTAGATACTCGTATTTGGGGACACCACGAGGATTTCTACTGAGGGAAATAAAGTGAATAGCACCAATAGCCATACCCACTATGTAGAGCCAATGAAACAGATCCTGCCAATCCATAAAACTCCTCTAAGTAAAATTGCTTAAAACAAAGTCAAAAACTTTCTGGTAGTGAAAAACTAAAGGCTGGATTTTTCATGTTTAGTTTGTTCCATCTGGCAAAAAACTAAAGAATATTGTCTTTTTGAATTTCCATCAGCAGAGAGAATTCAAGACAGTTTGCGCTTTGGGTTACACAGGATTAGAATTCAGCTATCTCTAGCATTAAGAACAAATGTGATTAAAAAGTGACTGCAAACCAATTTTGGCAGGTGACGAATTAAGAAAAGTTAAGTAAATAAGTCTTCTCTCTGCGTGAGAATTAAATCTTAGTTCTGTTTGCTTTACTTTTATTGGTTGTACTCCCATAAATGCCTCATGTCATCTGTCAGTAGGGTAAAATATATAACTCTTCAGAAGTATTGACATCTTAAATATTTCAAGAATTCATCTTGCATATTCTGAAAAAAAGTTATAAATTATTAGTCTATAGGGGAATAATCTGACTTGTTAGTGTCAAAAACTAATCCTGCTCAAGTAAATATACTGCGACCAGTTTTACTTCACATAAATCCTAAACGGCACTGAAGATATGTTTTTATTTGGTAAAGCAAAGATTCCGGACATGAAACGGAAAAATAAATAATTTAAAAATATATCTTGTGTGACTGTTTTGAAGAATCATGTTACTGCTTGCGGTGAAGAACAACAACTATAATTAACTAAAAGAGTAATCGATTATAAGCAAATTAACTATAAATAAAGCTGCATAATAAATGTCAGCAGATTTATTCATTGTTAGTTGATTAATTTTTATCCAAATTATATTTGCTATTCAAAGAATCGTTTTTGTTATGATCAAAATAGCAAAAAGCACAAATAAATACGCATCTACCACAAATTCACAATCAAAATGGAGTTATTTTGGCGATGCACCTAAACGAATTGGAAACTACTGAAAATGTATCTAAAGAAGTACAAGAAGCCTGGGAAGCACTAGAAAAAACAATACTCTACTATCAAGGACGTCCGGTTGGCACTGTAGCCGCTTATGATGCATCTGTAGAGGCTCTCAATTATGACCAGTGCTTTGTTAGGGATTTTGTCTCTTCAGCCCTAATTTTTCTGATCAAAGGCAGAAAAGATATTGTTCGCAATTTCTTAGAAGAAACCTTAAAGTTACAACCGAAAGAAAGAGCATTAGATGCTTACAAGCCTGGACGAGGATTAATACCAGCTAGCTTTAAAGTTGTATCAGACAATGGGCAAGAATATTTAGAAGCAGATTTTGGTGAACACGCGATCGCTAGAGTTACACCCGTAGATTCCTGTCTATGGTGGATTATTTTATTGCGTGCTTATGTAGTCGCCACAGACGACTTTTCTCTAGCTTATCAACCTGAATTCCAAAATGGCATCAGGTTAATCATGGAAATCTGCTTGGCGAATCGTTTTGATATGTACCCAACGCTGCTGGTTCCAGATGGTGCTTGTATGATTGATCGTCGGATGGGCATTTATGGGCATCCTCTAGAACTACAAGTTCTCTTTTACACGGCATTGCGTGCATCTCGTGAACTGCTAATTTGTCAAGGGAATAATGATATTGTTGCAGCCATTGATAATCGTTTGCCTCTTTTATGCGCTCATATTCGTCAGCATTATTGGATAGATATTAATCGCCTGAATGCAATTTATCGCTTCAAAAGTGAAGAATATGGCAAGGCTGCTGTTAATCTGTTCAATATATATGTAGATTCTGTTCCCTATTATGAATTGGACAAATGGCTGCCAAGAAAAGGTGGTTATCTAGCTGGTAATGTTGGACCTTCACAGTTAGATACTCGCTTCTTTTCACTTGGAAACTTAATGGCAATCATTTCAGATTTAGCCACCGAAGAACAGTCACAAGCGATTATGACTCTCATTGAGGAACGATGGGAAGACTTGGTGGGAGATATGCCAATGAAAATTTGTTTCCCAGCTTTGCAAAATGAAGAGTACAGAATTGTAACTGGATGTGACCCCAAAAATATCCCCTGGTCGTATCATAATGCTGGTAGTTGGCCAGTCTTAATGTGGATGTTGGCGGCGGCGGCTGTGAAAACTAATAAAACAAGTCTTGCACAAAAGGCGATTGAAATTGCCCAACCACGCCTCACTAAAGATGAATGGCCGGAGTATTACGACGGTAAGAAGGGGCGACTGATTGGGAAACAAGCTAGGAAATATCAAACTTGGACAATTACTGGGTTCTTATTAGCAAAAGAACTGATGGCAAATCCTAGTTATTTACCATTAATCAGCTTTGGAAAATTACCAGCAGAACAGGTTTCTAGAGCGTGTGAGTTTGAAATTGCCAGTCTAGATGGGTCTATAACTCGATAGCAAGGAAAATATACAATGTAACAATAGCGATCGCCAATACTTTGAGTCATACCCACCAGTGAATGCCCCTACCAATATCTCCGCACAAACTCAGAACCGCAAAGCAGATCACATTCGCATCTGCCTAGAGGAAGATGTTCAATGTCACAAAATCACCAATGGATTAGAACATTATCGCTTCACCCATTGTTGCTTACCCGAACTAGACTTTAACGACATTGATATCACTACAACTTTCCTGGGAAAACGCCTTGGCGCACCCCTGTTAATTTCTTCCATGACTGGGGGAACAGAACAAGCAGGAATGATTAACCAACGTTTAGCCCAAGTCGCACAACATTACAAAATTGCAATGGGTGTTGGTTCCCAGCGAGTAGCTGTAGAAAAACCTCAGGTGGCTGATACTTTTGCTATCCGCAAGTATGCCCCCGATGTTCTTCTGTTTGCCAATTTGGGCGCTGTGCAACTTAACTATAAGTACGGCTTAGATGAATGTTTGCGGGTAGTTGATATCCTAGAGGCTGATGCTCTGATTTTACACATTAACCCCCTACAAGAGTGCATTCAATCCAAAGGTGATACTAATTTTAAAGGATTGCTTGACAAGATTGGTAAATTATGCAGTCAATTACCAGTACCAGTTATTGCTAAGGAAGTTGGTAATGGGATTTCAGCAGCGATCGCCCAAAAACTCATGGCTGCTGGGGTAGCAGCAATTGATGTGGCTGGTGCAGGTGGTACTTCTTGGGCGAAAGTGGAAAGCGAACGAGCCGAAAATGCCTTGCAACGTCGCTTAGGAAGGACATTTACCGATTGGGGTTTACCGACGGCAGAGTGTATTACAAAGATTAAAGCGATGTCTACGACGGGCTACGCCTACGCACCAGATATACCATTGATTGCTTCGGGGGGGTTGCGTCATGGATTGGATGTGGCAACAGCGATCGCCTTGGGAGCAGATATAGCTGGTTTAGCAATGCCTTTCCTGCAAGCAGCAGCAATATCAGAGGCAGCTGTTTACGAACTGGCTGAAGTATTAATCGCCGAAATCACCACAGTATTATTCTGCACTGGTAACGCCACATTGTATCAGTTACAGCACTCTGGCAGTTTGCAACGCATAGAATAAATAAATAGGTTATTAGTCACTTGTCCTTTGTCATTTGTGAATGACAAAGGGCAAATGCCCAATGCCCCATACCCAATGACCAATGACTAATGACCAATGACTAATTTTATCAAACAAACTTTTGCTAGTTTAGTTGGCACCTTACTAGGACTAATTATTTTTGGTGGTTTAGGAACCACTGGACTGTTCTTGCTGATATTGGCTGCTACTTCCTCTAAAGATCCTGGGCCAAACGTGAAGGATAAGTCAGTGCTGGTTTTTGACTTGTCGATGAAAATTACTGATAGCGAACCTAGTTCAGGCGAACTGTTTCAAAACACAATATCAGGCGTGGATGATGAGAGAATGGCACTCCGCAAAGTTGTGGAAACTTTGGAAAAGGCGCGGCGCGATCCGCGAATTGTCGGAATCTATTTAGATGCAACACGTACAAGCGAATCTAGTAACGTCGGCTATGCGTCCCTTAAAGAAATTCGGAAAGCGCTTGAGGAGTTTCGCGCTGCTGGGAAAAAGATTGTCGCTTATGGTAGCGATTGGAGTGAAAAGGAATATTATGTTAGTTCAGTGGCAGATTCCATTGTACTTAATCCTCTGGGAATGATGGAAGTCAACGGTTTTAGTTCACAACCGATGTTCTTAACCGGAGCATTACAGAAATATGGCATTGGTGTTCAAGTCGTGCGAGTGGGGAAATTTAAGGGAGCCGTTGAACCGTTTATCCTCACAAAGTTGAGTCCAGAAAACCGCGAACAAACTCAGAAATTATTGGATGATGTTTGGGGAGAGTGGCGCACATCTGTGAGTACAAGTCGGAAACTTCAACCTCAACAGTTGCAAGCGATCGCTGATAATCAAGCGCTACTGGAAGCAACACAAGCCAAAACCAACGGTTTAGTTGATCAAATAGCATACCCCGATCAAGTCGTGACTGACCTCAAAAAGTTGACAGGTAGCGATAAAGAAGACAAAACATTCCGGCAAATTAATCTGAATAACTACGCACAAGTTCCCGGCAAAGCTTTCGGTGTAGAACGCAACTCAAAAAATCAAATTGCTGTTGTTTATGCTGAGGGCGAAATTGTCGATGGTAAAGGTGATGATGGGCAAGTAGGAGGCGATCGCTTTGCGAAAATCTTCAACAAACTACGACAAGATAAAGATGTCAAGGCAGTCGTATTGCGGATTAATAGTCCTGGTGGTAGCGCTACCGCATCTGAAGTCATGCAGCGAGAAGTCAAATTAACTCGTGAGGCGAAACCAGTTGTAGTGTCGATGGGTGATGTCGCCGCCTCTGGTGGTTACTGGATTGCTAGCGACTCTAACCGCATTTTTGCGGAACCAAACACCATTACAGGCTCTATAGGAGTATTTGGGGTGCTATTTAATGGGCAAAAGTTAGCGAATGATAATGGCATTACCTGGGATTCAGTAAAAACCGCCCGCTATGCTGATAGTCAAACAGTTTCGCGTCCGAAATCGCCCCAAGAGTTAGCCCTTTACCAGCGCAGTGTTAACCGAATTTATAATATGTTTCTAAATAAAGTTTCTCAAGGTCGCAAACTCCCAGAACAAAAAGTTGCAGAAATTGCCCAAGGACGGGTTTGGTCGGGTGTGGCGGCGAAAGAAATTGGTTTGGTGGATGAAATTGGCGGTTTGAATAGTGCGATCGCTTATGCTGCCAAACAAGCGAAACTAGGAGAAGACTGGGAATTGCAAGAGTATCCCCGCACTAGCAGCTTCGGAGAACGCTTTTTTGGGCGTGTAACTGAAGAGGCGCGGACTGCTTTAGGGATTGAGGGGGTGCAACTCAAACAATCCAATCCTCTCGCCGCTGAATTCCAGAAGTTGCAACAAGAAGTAGAGATTCTGCAAAAGATGAATGATCCACAGGGGATTTATGCCCGTTTGCCTTTTAACTTGAAAATTGAGTAGAAGCATTTGCAGGTTATGTCTGTGTAGTCAGCATGAATAAATTACACAAACAAAAAAAATGACCGCTACAGATGTAGTAGTCTGTCAAGAAATAATTGACGGATAGATTCCCTGTAGAGACGGCGATTTATCGCGTCTCCTTAACTCGGTAGGACTTACGCACTGTACAAATTAACCGTGATGTGAATTAACGAAAATAGGTCGTTTCAGGCTTTTATTAATTATCCTTATGATCGTAAATAGACCACGCTGTAGGGGTTTAGCAATGCTAAACCCTTACGAAAGATGTG
>JBBSCU010000004.1:0-49764 GCA_038249935.1 Chroococcales cyanobacterium | reverse complement strand
TTGAGTATATCCGTGACCGCATTTCTCAGCTTGGTCATATTCCCTCTTTGGCGACTATTATTCTTGAACAATCTGTTCTTCTTCCCTTGGACTTGTCCTACTAGCTAGAATCACCCTACCCCTACTTATTGAGCCGATACCTCAAGAGCTTATCATAACCCCTTGGGGGCTAAGTGGGGTACATTTGCTTAAATGACATTTTATACCCTATATAGCCCCCATATAGCACCCATATAGGTGTCAAATCTTCATCGAAGTTCTAATCTATTTATGGGGTACATATAGCCCCCATAAGCAATTTTTGAAATCTTTATCTATCAACGCAGTAGAAATTAACTTACAAGAAAAATAGAGAAGAAGGAATAAAAAACTTTAGTTGTGGATCTAAAGCCCACTTAAAAAAATATTTATTTCGAGACACATAGCGCGAAATACAAAGCGTCCTTGCTTCAATCCCGCGTTTCAAAACGTTGGTTCCCTACACCCTCTAAAATGGTTGACTGTTTGATTTATACTCTCCTGTCAATGTCTTTGTTATAAGGGAAATACCGAAAACCCTTGAGAAACAGCAACACAGTTGCGTTTTTCGTACTTCAGGCAAAGGATGAAGGCTAAAAAAGGCGTTTACGCCTGAGCCAATATATAGTACAATTGAACTCAACAGGAACGGTAATTAACCTGTATAAAAACCCAACTGCCTAACGGCAATCTGCACCTTGACAACTGAAGATATGGGGTTCTATTCCATAGTTCTAGCTCCTTTCCAGGAATAGGTAAAATCTTCATGGAGACTAGACAATCAGAATTTAAATCAAGCAAATTTTTGGACTAATCCGACTACCGAGGGGCACTGGGAAAGTTAACGCTTGGGGAGAGAACCACCTCTGGATTAGATACCGCAAGGGGTCTAATTTAAGTGGACTCGCTGAACCAAGAATCTCCGTGGCTTCAGCCCGGAGAGTGTCAATAAATTAGCTTCCCGCCCCACAAGATGTCTAGCCAGAGCTTTGATACAGTTGGAATTTATCTACGAGAAATTGTAGCTTTCCGAGGCTATTGCTAGAGTAAAAGATTATCCACACAAGACTTCTAAGGTCAATGCAAAACTTGATAAGCAAAACAATTCTCAAGTGCAACGACTAGAGCCTTCCCCAACTAGGGCTGAACTAGCTGCCGAGGTAAATAAAACAGAAGCACAGTTAACCCAAATCCAAAAGCTTGGTCAGCTGGCTAAACAAAAAATGATTACCGCCAACCTCCGATTAGTGGTTGCGGTAGCTAAAAAATGTCGCTGGAGTAACCTAGAATTTCTGGATCTGATTGAAGAGGAGTCATTCCAAGGTACACTCTGCTCATAGACAAGGAATGAAAGCTTTACGACGTGAGCAAGACAGGATTAAAGATTATTTGGTTTATTGAAAATTATTTATGTCCAAGGAGAAGGAATCGCTATTGTAGAAAGCACTTCTTCCGTACTCAGTCCAATAGCAGTTTGCTCTTAGTTGGGGCACTTAACCTTAATTTGGATGATTGAAGTCCCTCCATTATATTCTCCAACTACAGGCTCACCCGTAAAGTCACAAAGTATCCCCTCTTGGCAGTGTCATCACTCAAATATAATTCGGCTCACTGCTTTGTCGCAGTCTAGAAATCTCACATGCTGAAACCGTTCCGCTGATAATTCTGGTTTGACTCTGCGGGATTCAGGCGAAAGCCATTTGAGTAGTTTAGATAGGCACTCATAGATTACATGGACATCTCCGGTTCAGTAAACTAAGTCAAACGAGATAGTATTAGTCCAACTTTTTCCGAATCTCTTTTGCCTTAGCTTCTAATACAGCCAATAAATCTCTCAGTTGCTCTTGCTGGATATCTTCGACCTTAGTTGCTGAGACATCTCGAATTAGAGAACTAATTTGGTGACTTGGTTTAGGTTTTGTTTCAGGAGCATGTTCAGCAATAGTTTGGGCAACTAGAAAACGAGTTTGAGCGACTGTTAGCCTTTCTTGCAAAACTTGTGATGTAGCATCCTGTCGGATTTTAAGAGTTTTAGTTTCCTCAATTTTTAAATTTTTAGAATTTAGTTTTTGGAGTGATCGGGCATGGTTTGCACCAAGTCCTGATTGTCTAATCGCAATTTTTAAGTCTTCTGAAAGCCGTAAACAAGGAAAGACATTTGCATCTACTGATGCTGGATTTTGTTGGAAACGTAGTAACAACAGAAGAATACTTTGTTCTATTTCGTCTAAATTAAATGCTTTAATGCCTTCTGACTGCTCTTTTCTAGTTAAAATAACCAATTCAGTTAATTGGGGCAACAGTTTTTTTGCGTTTAATCTAGCTATTGCTCTCCTAAGTGCTCTAACTACTTCTTCCTGTTCAAATTCCAAAGCTAACTTAGCCTGTTGAATCAAACCTTCGGCTAAATCTAGCTCATTCAAGCCTTCTCGGTGAAGACTAGTTAATAAAGTGCGTGCATGTAATTCCTCTTCAGAAAGAACTTTCTGAAGCATCACTGCATCCAGTGTTTCAATTTCTGGCTGTAACTCTTCTGCAACGGATCTCCATCTCCGTTCTCCATCAAAAATGAGATTTCCCGGTAGTAAAATAATCGGCTGTTGTTGCCCTTCCTCTCTAATTGAAACAGCCATACTCCGAATACTATCCGAAGTAAATGTTTGCCTTGCTTGTTTCGGATTGGGTCTTACTTCACTATAGTGAATTTTAAAAATTCCAGATGCTTTCAAATGTTCTCGTAGGTCTTCAATAGTTTGATTGAGGAGTGTACGTTCTTCTTCAGCAAGCTTTCCCTGTGCTTGTTCATCTTTTAATCTTGTAATCTCTGCCTGTAAATCTTCTACTCGTTCTTCAAGCCCAAATATCTGTTGTGAATCAGCAGCAGAAGCAAACATTCCAAGTACACTCGGGTTGTTTAATTTTGTCATCGATTAACCTCTTATTAGCTTAAGTTCGTTAACTAGTGCATCAACAATTGGCAGAAAATCTCCTCTTGCCTCTTTGCCGGGTCTGTAAATTCCCAGAGGTAGCCCTCTACCAGAAGCATTAAGAATATCCGCTGATTCTCGAATTGGGCTAAAATACTGAATTCCCAAATTCTTACAGACTAGGGGAAGTTCCTCAACAATACTTCTATGCGCTCCCCAATCACTTTTCCAACGAGTAGGAACTATACCTAATATTTTTGGAGTCGGTTTCAATCTCAGCCGCTTGCAGTTGAAATAGTACCACTCAATCATCGCCGCAGCACTTTGAGAAGCCTTGTATTCAGGTTGAATGGGAATTAACACGTGGCTAGAAGCTGCAAGAGCAGTCAGTGGTAAAGGCTCCAATGTTGCAGGACAATCGATAATTACAAAATCGTGAGATAAGGGGTAATCACTCAACCGATCTGCAAGAGTATAAGCTCCACGCAGATCCTTTGAAACTTCCCGAATTGTTTCGTGTAATTCTTTTCCGCCTTTACAAACTTGAATTTTGTCAATCTTACCTTGCCAAGCTGTAACTAAAGGCCAGTTCCCATTGAAGTCTGGCTCGTAAACATTAGCCATTGTTCCCTGAGTTTTAAATTCTCCCAATCCGCAAAATAATGTCAATGATTCGTTAGGATCGATGTCTAATAGTGCCACTGAATAGCCACGAACGCCCAATTCATACGCAAGATTGTATGAAATAGTACTTTTCGCCACTCCTCCAGCGTTTGTCTCAATCGAAAGGGTCAAATTGGCAGGCATAATCTTTTCTCTTTCTTGATTACTATATTTCCGACTCCCAGTCATGAGATAACGTTATATCAGTTTGGGCGAATAATTTTGAGATAATGTTATATCATTTTTCCGATTTCTCTAACAAGGATTGCTATCAAAACAGATGTTTACTGCAAGTAATCATCGGCCTAGCTACAGAGATTGCCTAGCGTGGAATTTTACACAAAAAGAAATATACACCGTCAAAGAGGTACTCACTCAGCACTTACTCAATCAAACAGTTCCGTAGGAAAGCATTATTGCCTTTGTGCAAGCTAGTTATTAAGTATAAAAACCAACGGCATAATTCTTGTGCGATTTCAACCTTTTAAGCTGTGTCAATCAGCAGCTATTAATGCGACTTTTTTGAGCTTATTGAGAAGAAAAATCTTCTGTTGACGTAATATAACCACCCTGCCATGAAGATTCTACGCTGAACAACAGTCTTTGTTCAAAGTGTAATTGATTGAAGGGGATAACAATATTCTCTATCTACCGAGCCGTGCATGAAGCAAAGCTATCCGAAGGTAATTGCCCCTCATCTTTGGCTTCCAAGCACGTAAACTACGTATACTTCATTGCCTAAACGGACATATCTTCCTTACTCCAAACATATTTTCGGCAAGTTTCACAGGCTGTGATCGCAATCTTGCGCTGTTCTATATCCTCAATTGATTCAGGATTTTTGAAGATGGGGTGGTAGCGGAGGCGATCGCAGCAGATTTGCAACCAGGTTTCCCAATTGCCACCGCGCCACAACCTCACTGTCCCATCATCACTGCCGCTGACGATAAGTTGCCCATCGGAAGTGATAGCAACTGAAGTGACATAATCCTGATGTCCCTGGAACGCTTGACCAATAGGATTACCCTGCCTATCTGATAACCGCACTGTGCGATCTCGACTGCCACTGACAATAATTTGCCCATCCAGAGTAATGGCAACTGAGGTGACATAATCTTTATGCCCCTGGAACGCTTGACCTATAGGATTACCCTGCCTATCCCATAACCGTACTGTGCGATCGCGACTGCCACTGACAATTATTTGCCCATCTAAAGTGATGGCAACTGAGGTAACTGTATCCTGATGACCGAGAAAGGGCATACCTTGTGGGTTGCCTTGCCTATCCCACAATCGTAGTGTGTTATCCTCACTACCACTAACGATGGCTTGCCCATCAGCACTAATGGCTACTGAATCAATAATATGCTCATGACCGAGAAAGGGCATACCTTGTGGGTTGCCTTGCCTATCCCACAATCGTACTGTCTTATCAGCACTGCCACTGACGATAGTCTGCCCATCTGGAGTTATGGCAACTGAGGTAACACCAAGCTCATGCCCCGTAAACGGTTGACCTATGGAGTTTCCCTGGTTATTCCACAACCGCACTGTATTACCATCCCAATTACCACTCACGATAGTTTGCCCATCTGGAGTCATGGCAACAGACATAACATAAGTATCGTGGCTTTCAAAAAGCTTACCTATTGGATTACCCTGTTGATTGTGCAATTGCACTGTCCCTTTATTACTGCCAGTAGCAATAATTTGCCCATTTGCACTGATGGCAACTGAGGTGATACGCTCCTCATCCTCATGGTCTTGGAAACAATGGCTGAGGAGTTGACTCTGCCCATCCCATAACCGCACTGTTCCATCATTACTGCCACTAATAATAGTTTGCCCGTCATTGCTGACGGCGATTGAAACAACACCAAGCTCATGTCCCCTTAACGGTTGAGAAAGCAATTTACCCTGCCGATCCCATAACCGCACTGTCCAATCATTACTGCCACTGATGATGGTCTGTCCATCAGTGCTGATGGCTACTGAGGTGACAGACTCCTCATGACCTTGGAAAGGCGGGGCAAGAAGTTCACCTTGCCAATTCCACAACTTTACCGTCTTATCGCTACTACCAATAGCAATAATTTGTCCATCAGTGCTGATAGCAACTGAGTTAACAGACTCTTTTTCATGACCGAAAGGTTGAGTAAGAGATTGGCCCTGCCGATTCCACAACCGCACCTTCCCATCAGCACTGCCAGTAATTATGGTCTGCCCATCAACACTGATGGCAACTGAGGTGACAGACTGCTCATGAGTGAAAGGTTCAGTAAGAGATTGACCCTGCCGATTCCACAACCGTGCTGTCCTATCAGCACTGCTGCTGACAATGGTCTGTCCATCAGCACTGATAGTAATTGCGATAATAATACTGTTATGCCCATAAAAAGGTTGACCTATAAGGTTACCCTGCCGATCCCACAACCGCACTGTTGAGTCCCAACTGCCACTAACTATAGTCTGCCCATCCGGGCTGATGGCAACTGCGCTGACCTCGCCCTTATGCCCCTGGAATGGTAGACTAATAGGGTTACCCTGCCGATCCCATAAGCGCACTGTTTTATCTTGACTGCCACTAACTATAGTCTGTCCATCAGCGCTGATGGCGACTGATTGAACAAAAAAATTCTCATGCCCTCTGATAACATTGCGCTCTCGCGCTACCTTCATCGCCTCAAATAAACTAGACTGAACCGGGCTGAGAATTTCATCAGGCAATTCTTCACAATTCTGACCCATTGCTTCAATTGCCAGAACTAGGCCGTTTAGAGGTTGTGCAGGAAGCAAATCTAAAATATTAGCTGCTTTCTCTCGCAGTTGTGCATTTACCCGCAGTTGTCTAGCTTGTTTCCGTTGAATGTCTCTGTACTCAATGCTGCGCTCAATAAACTCCTTTTCTCGGTGGTTTAACCAGTTATCAGATAATTTCAGGATCTTTTCTAACTGATTGAGCCGATCGCCATCCGGCATCAATAAACCATCAGGACGATTGTTTCTATCCCAATCGTTTGCCTGTGCAGTTAATCGCTGCTGTAGCTCTAGAGTTTCTTTTGCCTTTTCTTCATTGATCCAATCCTGCAATGTACCCCAACCGCGCACCAGAAAATCGTGAGCAGCTTCAACGTAGGGTTCTCCGGTTTCCAATTGTCCTTTAACGAGAAGCCGAACTTCAACAAGGTGATCGACCACTTGTTTAACCCGATCGCTCTCCTCTTTAGTGGGATACTCCAACTCAGACTCAGGCACTCGTCGCCGTGCAGTTTCTCCACCTTCAAGAGTTAGCATTCGCAGCATGACTCGGCGCATAGTAATTTGGGCAGATGCACCCAATTCATCGCCAATCTTGTTATATTCCTCATTCGCCTTTCGAGTCAGGGAGCCAGCTACGCCACCTTCCTTGTCAAAGTCAGCATCAATCGTTAAGGCGCGATCGCTTGTTTCTTTATTTCTCCATTTCTGGACAAGTTTAATGTAGAACTCACTGAGGGTAAAAGAGAGCAGGGGTAATGCTCCAGGCATCTGACCCACTTCGTCAATTAAGCGATCAACCAAGTTAGCTGGTTCAAAATAGAGTGCCATTTCGGATGCAGGAGCCGCGATCGCTTGTCGTAATTCGTCTGAGCGCATGGCACGGACTGGAAACCTAGCTCTCGTCCAGTAGGACTTGAGGGCTTCGGAGTTCAGGAAACGGGGTTCAAAATCGGAGCGTAAGGTGACGATGATGCGGAGTTGGGGGAGGGTTGCTGCTAAAGTTGTCTCTAGCAGTTGCAAGAACTGTTGCCATTCTTCCTGAGCGTTACTCGGCTGATTGGGTTGTGCTTTGCGACCAAGGGTGATTAACTCCTCAAACTGGTCAATTACTAGCAATAATTTGACACCAGGATGCTTCTGAATCCAGGTTTTGACTATTTCAACGAAAGAATTGGGAACGGATTGCAATTGCACTGTTAGGGGATGGAGGCAAGCCAGGAAGACCTGTTTGAGTTGCTGCTGCTGTTCGGATTCTGGCTCTGTTTCAGTTGAACAGAGTGCATAGAGTGTCTCGAAATGTTCTACAATTAACAACTGATTGGCAGTTTGGCTGTTCTGATTCCAGATTGCAGTAATTTGGGTAAATTTTTCAGTTTCCAGCTTTAAGCGTTGCGTAATACGGCTGGTTTGTCCCTGTTGCTTAGAAGCCTCAGCAATTTTCTGTAATTCCTTAATTTTCTGGTTCAGCTTTTCACTGAGGAAGCCCAGCGAGTCGAGTTGGGCTTTGGTAGGCAGATCAGCAATCGCCCAAATGGTTATAGCTAAAGCAGCAAACGGGGATTCACCGGGACGTATGGGGTTGAGGATCTGCCAGTGATTGAGGTCGTTGTTTGTTTTGGACAATTCTCTCAGGTAAGGAATCAGCCCCGCCTTGACTAAGCTGGATTTACCAGAGCCGGAGACTCCCAAAACAACGGTCAGTGAATGGTCTGGTGCCGCAATCCGGGCATACAAACTTTCGATCAGTTCTTGTCTGCCGAAGAAAAAGCGTGCGTGTTCCTCTTCAAAGGGCTTTAGTCCCCGATAGGGATTGTTGGTTTCATCGATGGGATCTGCCTTGCTCAGACTTAGAGGGTCAAAGTTTGGATCGTGGAAGATGTACTCGCCGCGATCGTGCTTTTTTAAAGGATAGAGTCCGGGGGTTTGGCGATCGCCAGAACGATTTTCTACGTTATCGCGCAGGTAAAGATAGAGTTCGGGGGCAGTAATCACTCCATCTTTGGTCAGGTCTGCTTTTTTGTACCGCCTGCCTTTTTCATCCGGTTCGCCATCTTGTAATGCTTCAAATAGGGCTTCAGCAAAGGGCGAGTGTTTCTTCTCCTGCGACTTTTTGCTAATGCCTCGCTTGTCGCTTAAAAAGTCGAGGGCTTCCTGATTATGGGCAGCAGAGGTGATGACTTGCCATGCGGGGTAACGAATGAAGCGATCATAGTGTTCTCGGTGGATGGTTTCGGGAATGGGGATGAGTTTACGGGTGCTTGCCCAACGGAAGGTTCCGGCAAAGCAGCAGTCAAGGATAACGATCAGGTGATGGCAGGGTAGGGCAATGAGGGCATCGTGTAGTACTTGCATGGACAGGAAAGTTTCAGGGTTTTTGGGATTAGCATCCTGGGGCAGCAGAAATCCTCTGGGGCCATCGTCGCTTTCAAGAGCCATTCCGTGTCCGGCAAAGTAGAAGAGCAGGCGATTGTTTTCAGCAGATTGCTCGAGTTTTTCTGGCAACCATTTAGTGAGCAAGTTCTTAAGCTCTTCCAGCGTAGGCTTACGCTCAGTGTCATCCGTGATCAGTTCAACTTGATACTGGTATTTATCTTTCAATAGTTCTGCTAGTGTCTCAGCATCTGGTTTTGCTGTGTTCAAATTGGCAATGCCGTTTTGATATTGGTTGATGCCAATTGCGATCGCTAGACTATGATCGAAGTTTGTCATTAACGCTCCATGCTTCCGTAACTAAGGCAGGTTCTAGCAGCAGATTTCTCCTCATCAGTTTTTGGAGCAGTAAGAACAGGATGATGCTTTAGTCGATTACAGGCAACTTTTAGTGCAGTTTTCCAATTACTAGGCCATAGTTTGACAGTTCCATTGACACTCGAACTAGCAATATATTGACCATCTGGGCTAAACATAATAGTATCAATTCCTTCTTGATGCCCCTGAAAAGTGCTGATTAAATTACCTTGAGTATCCCAGAGCTTTACAGTATCATCGTTATCCGCACTAGCAATGAAACGACCATCAGGAGAAAAAGCAAGTGAAGTAATAGAGTTTTCATGACCTCGAAAAAGAGGAGTCACTCGATTAGTTTTCATATCCCATAACTGTATAGTATTGTTTGCATCACCAACAGCAATGTACTTACCATTTGGGCTTAAAGCAAATTGCCAAGTATCGCCGAAAGGCTGGCCTTGTGGGTTACCATTAATATCTATTAATTGTACATGTCCACTGATATGGAATTCATCAGTACTAATTCCAGCAATAATATATTTACGATCTGAGGTAAAAGCAACTGATTTTACTGACCACACCTCTTCCTTACGAAAAAAAGGTTCTTTAGCCAATTCAATAGTTTTAAAATTTTCTCCTTCTAAATTCCAGAATCTGATAGTTTGATCAAAGCTGCCGCTGATAATATATTTATTATCTGGACTAAAAGCCACAGATTCAATTACATGTTCGTGTCCTTTAAAGGGTTTATCAATTCGATTGCCGTTAGCATCCCATAACTGTAACTGGAAGCTTGAGCTATCACTAACAATATATTGACCATTTGGGCTTACTGCAATAGCTCTTAGAGAGCTTTTTGAAGTTTTAAAAGAGTGGCGTTCTTTACCGTCTAAATCCCATATTTTAATTCTGTTTGCACCGCTAGTAAGAATATATTGGCTATTTTTATTAAAGGTAAAAGCTCCTCCATATTCGCCAGGATTATTAAATTTGATGCTCATTACGAATCTGTCTTGCAGGTCCCAAGTTTTGATTTTTCCATCAGCACAAACAGCAATAATACCCATATTATTGACGCTAAGCCTAATTGCTCTAATAGAGCTTTCGCAGCCTCGGAGATTTGTTAATATTTTTGGCTCGTTTGTATTTTCTTGATGAATATTATCCTTTATAGTAATTATATTGCTTAAATTTTGAGCGCTAGCTGTGTATTTACTATCTGTACTCAATGCCTCAATATCACCATATATTGAGTTACCTTGGAGAAACGAAACTTTTTCATCTTTAATATAAATAGTAGGGGAAAAAGGAAGTTTTTCCTTAGTTATAGAAGTATAATAAATAATAGGCGAACCAGGATCACTGACACTAAAAAAAGATGATGATGGTTCTTTTTGAATTAAATTTCCTTGCAAGTTCCAAATTTTTACAACTTCCGCTTCTAAATCTCGACTAGCAATATATTTACCGTCGGAGCTAAAAGCAATATAATCAACCATGCCTTGATGAGGCATAGGCTTACTAATAGGCTTTCCTTGGAGATCTCTCAACCAGATAGTGCCTGGTGTCATTACAGGAGGGAGATTCCCACTACCAGTAGCAATATATTTACCATCTGGACTAAAAGCAGCAGTTTGGATGTAATCTTGCCCTTCAATTGTAAATATACTAGATTCCTTAGCCTCCTCAAGTGCTGTAAGTAGGCTGGATTGGACAGGACTAAGCATATTCCACGGTAACCAGAAACGATTCTGTCCAGTAGCGTCAATAGCAAGAACCAACCCAGTAATGGGAGCAGCGGTTGAAAGCCTATTTCTTGCTACAGCCACTTTTTCTCGTAAGGATGACACTTGGGCTTGATACAGTGCAGCAATGGTCAATCCCATCAAGCCAAGTCCTACTGTCGCAACAATGGCTATTAACCTAGAAGAATTTCTTCGTCGCTCAATCAAACTCTCCCGTACAAAGACGTCTTCATCTCGGTTGAACCAGTTCTTTTTGATAAGGATTCGTTTCAACTGCTCCAGTCGAGGGTCGTCATCCCAAAGGTACTGAATTGACTTTTGACGCGAACGTTTAGAAGGCTCTACATCTCTCTGTTTACGATGTTCTCGATCCAATTGCCAATGCTGAACTTTGCAGATAACAAATGTTTCTGCTTGTCTTAAAACATTAAGTAGCGTTTTTTGTTCTTTTTCCTGTTGACTTTTACTGTGCCAGTCATTTGCTGCGACGGTTAACCGTTGTTGCAGGGCTAGATTGTCTTGCTCGTTCTTAATCCACTTCTGTAATTGATCCCAACCGCGCACTAGAAAATCGTGCGCTGGTTCAACGTAGACTGCCTCCGCTTCCTGTCCCTTCACCAGTAGGCGAGCTTCAACTAGTCGATTGACTATATATTCTACCTGCTTGCTTTCCTCTGCATCAGAATAGACTAATTCCGACTCCGGCACTCGTCGCCGTGCAACTCCACCCCCCTCAATTGTCACCATCCGCAGCATCACCCGTCGCATCGTTGCTTGGTATGCCTTGCCTGATTCTTCGCCAAACTTTCTCACAAGATTGTCATACTCCTGAGTTGCCCGACGGGTCAATGCTCCTGCGACTCCACCGAGTTCTTCATAGTCCTTGATTCGCAAAGCGCGATCGCTTGCATTATCCTTCACCCAACGATCATGCAATTTAATGTAAAGTTCACTTAAGGTAAACGACAGTAACGGCAATGCTCCCGGCATCTGCCCTACCTCATCAATCAACTTGCCCACCAACTCCGGTGGCTCAAAATACAACGCATACTTCAGGGCTGGCCCCTCAATCGCCTGTCGCAACTCATCTGAATTCATCGCCCGTACCGGAAACCTAGTATCCTTCCAGTACGATTTCAGAGGTGAATCGAGAAAACGCGGTTCAAAGTCAGAACGCAGCGTCAGCACCACACGCAACTGCCCAGGACAAGCAGCGATCGCTCCTCGCAACATTTCCAGAAACGGCTGCCACTGTTTTGCTTCAGTGGTACGATTGCCTCCAGTGTGATCGCTCCCCCGGCTATCTGCTTGACCCTCATTACTCGCTGTAATTAGCTCTTCAAACTGGTCAATTAGCAATAAAAGCTTGATATTAGGATGATTCTGGCTCCATGTCTTGATCGCAGCGATGAGATACTGCGGATCTTGCTGGAGATGCACAAGCAAGGAATCGAGTCTAGCCAAAATCTCGTCATGGAGATGGACTAATAATTGCCGTTCTTCTGGACGACACAGAGTTTCTAACTGGGCAAGGTAATCCTCAATCAGCAGCAACCTTGCTTCTGGAGTCACACTACACCAAGACTGTACAACTTTAATTAAAGTCTCATTCATTTGGAAAGAGCGATCGCTCTCTGGCTTGGCTTGATCTGCCCTACCCAAATCCTGATCTGCTTCAGTCTTAGATTCAAGCACTCGCTTGAGCGCCTCATCCAAAAAACTCACTTGAGACAATTGCTCAAGGAGATTGGCATTGACAACTGGCAGGAGTACTCTTGCTAAAGATGTAAAAGGCAACTCACCAGGTCGCATCGGTTCCAAAATATACCACTGCTTTGCCTGCTTGTCTCGTAGATAAGGAATTAACCCTGCTTTGACTAAACTTGACTTACCTGAACCTGAAACTCCCAGCAGTACCGCAAGCGGCTGATTAGGCACTAAGAGACGTTTTGCTAATTCCTCAATCAGAGCTTGCCTACCAAAGAAGAATCCTGCGTGTTTCTCATCAAATGATTTTAAGCCGCGATAAGGATTATTGTTTTCATCCAGGGGTGGTGCAGGCTTGAGTTGGTCGCGTGTAAATCCTGGTTTCGTGAAAATAAACTCACCCCTGTCATACTCTCGTCGTAGCGGATAGAGTCCAGGGTTTTGGCGTTGTTTCGATAATTCACTAACTCGTTGCTCTAAATAGAGATACAGTTCATGGGCAGTAACTACACCATCGGGAATCAAATCTGCCCGATTGTCTTGTAATCCCTCAATCAGTGCTAGAGCAAAGGGAGAGTGTGAGGAGTTCGTAACAGTTCCCCGATTATCTTCTGCTAGGACAACATTATCGAGGGCTACGTCCATTGCTTCCTGGTCATGGGCAGAGGAGGTGATAACTTGCCAAGCTGGAAACCGAATAAAGCGATCGTAGTGTTCTCTACGAACAGTTTCTAGAATTGGAATCAGTTTTCTGCTGCCTGCCCATTGAAATGTCCCTGCAAAACAACAGTCCAAAATTACCAGCAAGTGATGGCAAGCCAGTTGGCTCAATTGCTTATACACATATTGCATGGATAGAAAAGAATCTGCTTTGTTCAGTTCAGCATCCTGCGGCACTAAATATCCTGCTGGCCCATCTTTGCTGTTACGAGGGATTCCATGACCTGCATAGTAAAAAATCAGGCGATCGCCACTTGTTGGCTTAAGTTGATTGGGTATGGTTTTAGAAAGTAGGTCTTCGAGTCCTGTTAGCGTTGCTTCGCCGTCCAATAGTTGAATGATATCTGTTTTTTTGTAGGCATACTCTTTCTCTAGAAGGTCAGCAATGGCGATCGCATCGCCAACTGCTGTTTTTAGATCGTGAATGCCATTACTGTCGTAGCGATTAATACCGATGACTACTGCTAAGTTGCGATCAAAGTTCGTTCTGTTTTCTTCCCACTGCATTCCTGTGAGTCCTTGCTTTAGCGAGTTTTTGATTTACGCAGCATCCTAATCAACTGATTATAAGCACTTGCAGCAAAGGTTAAGTTTAATTGATATAAATAATTTACAAATTAAGCCATAAATTTGTAATATGATATATCCTTTATCGGAGTTATATTGACATTGAATCACTCAATCCTCTAGCAATTGCATCAGCCATATTTGACGGATTGTAAAGTTCCATATCGATTTTAGAATCACAGAAACAACACTCTATAAGAATACTTGGCATTTCGGTATTTTTTAAAATATAGAGATGAGAGCCATCTTTTACTCCTCGATCTGAAAATCCCAAGTTAACGATATTTTTTTGTACTAAGTTTGCAGCTTTTTTCCCTAAAGTACCATGACTAAATGCTTCAGAACCATGAGCTTGTCCATTGAAACAATTAAAATGAATTGAAGCTAACAGTTCAACTTTTTGAGAATTGGCTGTTTCTACTCTTTGTTTGAGAGATTCAATTACGCTTGAGGCTGCACTTGGAGTACAGTTTACTACCTTATTTCCTAATAAAGCTAATTTTTCTATAACTAAGATTCCAACTTCTCTTGTTAAATCATCTTCCTGACGAATACCAGTAGAACCTATATCAGGCGAGCAGTTATGTCCTATATCAATACCAAATTTCATAGAATTAATATTCTCCTAATGTATGAAAAATAATGAAAGTTTAAGTTTGGAACCTTGATGAATAACTTTTAATAAAGAAACTAATAAATTAGGATAATTTTTATTCAATTAACCAGATGTGTTGCCTCTAAACGCAGGAAATTTACTCGCCCTGAAACCTCTCCTGTGACAATAGTAACTCCATCTGAAGCTACGGCACAGGATAAAACTGAAGCATCGCTACCCCAATTAGCAATAGCTGAACGACTCTTAAGATCCCAGACTTTCAAAGTTCGGTCATTTGAGGTAGAAATAGCCAACCGCCCTTGCAATGCTAGCGATACTGCCAAGATTGGGCTATTATGTCCTTCTAACGTGTACGTAGCTGTTCCATGCTGCAAGTCCCAGACTTTTAAACTACAGTCTCCAGAAGCCGAGATAGCCTGCTCTCCCTGTGGCGTTACAGTAACTGCCCAAACTCGATCGCTATGCCCTTCTAAAGTATGTATAACAGTTCCACATTCCAAATCCCAAATTTTTAAGGTGCGATCGGCTGAAGCCGAAACTACCTGTTTTCCATCCGGTGTCACGGCTACTGCTCTAACCCAGTCAGTATGCCCTTCTAAAGTATGTATAACAGTTCCACATTCCAAATCCCAAATTTTTAAGGTGCGATCGGCTGAAGCCGAGACTACCCTTTTTCCATCCGGGGTCACAGCTACTGCTCTGATGAAGTTAGTATGTCCTTCCAAAGTACTTAGAGGAGTTTGATTTTCTAAGTCCCAGACTTTCAAAGAGCAGTCATCTGAACCTGATACTATCAAAGAAGTTCCTGGAATCACAGCTACTGCTCTTACACCTTTAGTATGACCTTTCAAGGTATGTAAAGAAGTTCCATTTTGTAACTTCCAAACTCTCAAAGTGCGGTCATCAGAAGCTGAAATAGCTAAACTTTGGTCAGTCGTTATTGCCACTGCCCAAACTCGCTCAGCATGACCTTCAAACGTGTTTAGGGAAGTTTTGTTTTCGATATCCCAAACTTTCAAAGTTTGGTCTTCTGAAGCGGAAACAAATTGTCGTTTATTTTGAGCGATCGCTACTGCTCTAACTGCATTAGTGTGACCTTCTAGAGTACGTAAGACTGTCTTACTTTCCAAGTCCCAAACTTTTAACTTTCGGTCATCTGACGTGGAGACGACTTGCTGTTCGCCAGCTAGTATAGCTACTGCTCTAATCCAGTCAGTATGACCTTCTAGACTGTGTAAAGCTGTTCCGCTTTCTAAATTCCACACTTTCAAAAACTGGTCAGATGAAGCAGAGATGATTAGCTTGTTGTTTGGGGTATTAGCTACTGCTACTCCAAAAACACGCTTTGTGTGACCTTTCAAAGTGTGTAAAATTTCTCCACTTTCTAAATCCCAAACTTTCAATGTACAGTCGTCTGACGCCGAAACCAATTGCTGTCCGTCTTGGGTAATTGCTACTGCTCTAACTACATCGGCATGACCTTCTAGAGTATTCAGAACTATTCCGCTATTTAAGTCCCAAACTTTTAAAGTATGGTCATCTGATGCCGAAATTACGCGATCGCCATTTGGAGTAACTGCTACTGCCCAAACTGCACCACTGTGACTTTTCAAAGTTTGCAGAGTTTTTCCACTCTCCAGATCCCAAACTTTGAGGGTGCGATCGGCGGAAGCAGAAATTACTTGCTGCCCGTTAGGAGTAATTGTTACTCCCAAAACTGCACCACTATGACCTTCAAGAGTTTGTAATGCTTTTCCACTATTTAAATCCCAAATTTTTAGGGTAGAATCGGCTGAAGCTGAAACTGCTTGTTCTTCATTTGGAGATATTGCTACTGCGAAAATGCTAGCAGTATGACCTGCCAAGGTTTTTAGCAAGGAACCTCCAGGTTGGCTCAAACTCGGTATTAAAGGACGCAGCCAAAGAACAGCTTTTCTAGGTTGAGCATGAACCAGCATTACTTGAATTTCCGATATTTGCTGAGATAACAAGCGCCCTAGCAATTGTCCTGCTAGTTGTGTCTGATCCTGAGCTAAAATATGGGCTGACAAACGGATAGCACTCTGCACTAAAGACAAATCTGGAGCATTAGATAAAAAATCAAAATCTGTAATTAGGGCATTCACATCTGTAGCATCTAATTTTGCTTGCAGCCAGTCAAAGTTAAATAAAAGCGCACGTAGTTCAGAATTCCTGTTAGCTCCATTGAGGTGATAAGCAAGATGATGCCAAAGATAGCGATCGCCACTAGGTTTATCGTGCCAAGGTTGCCCATCTGCCATATAGTAATTTACGATGCGCTGATGTTGCTCTTTCGCCTCGCACCAAAAATCTATATTGCGCTCTTCATTTAGCAAGTAATCACGTAGTGATTTGTGGAAGAGAGTAAAAATTTCATGCCCATACTCATTATTATTAAGGTCGAGGAATTGACGCAACACCCCTAAATTCTGTCGAATTTTGCCTTGCCCAATTCCAGTAAAGTTAGCTAACTGTACTTCGGTAATTGGTTCCTGGGCGATTGCTAATACTCCTAAGATAGGCTGGTAGCGATCTTCCCACTCAGTAACCGTGAAGCGTTTAAGGAAGCCGTGATAGATTTCGTCGAGGCTTCGAGGTAATGCTGACAAGTCATCAACAAGCTGTCGTCCAGCTTCTATGTCGTTGATTAGAATTTTGATATAGAGGAAGTTACCAGTTGAAAGTTCAGTCAGGTGGTTGACAAAAGTTTGCAGTTCAACGTTGGCTGATTGAAGTCGCGCCTGTATCTTCTCCTTATTCACCCGATTTTCAATAGACTGCTTTTTAAATTTTCGGACAGGTCTCTTGTCCTCCATAGTCAATGTGGGGTGGATCGCCTGCTAGAGGCTCCCAACCAGTACCTTGTAGGAATGGTAACCACCCTTGCCGATCCTCAATATCTAGTGCCAAGCCACTTTGGTGATTACTTTTACCTGGTGCAGCTACAGGATTTGGATTCTCCCCCCTTTTTTTGGCATTATACAGCAGCATTTGTTGTGCGAGAGTTCGATAGGCTGAATTAACAACAAGTGTTACACCCCGCCTTTCAATAGCCTTTTGTAATCCCAGTTTAGCTGCGGGTGGCACGAAAGGATATGCTGCATCTCCCAACTTAACATCTAGATCGTCAAAACTGACTAAAGCATTTGGGACGATGAGATTGATCTGATAAATTAATTGCTGAGATAACGCGTTGACGACGGAAGTATTCGCTCTAGGAGCATTTTGAAGCAAACCATTAAAACTGGCTTTTGGAGAAGCTTCCTCAAATTCATGAATTTCGAGACAAGGTTCAATCACCAAGTCATCCAATTCGTCTGATGTATTGTTGATAGAGTCGCTCATTTTCACCTGTTTATTTATCTAGAAAAGTAAACAATCTACAAGCCCAGCCTTCTTCGAGTTGAAGATATTTGTAACTGAGTTTTTTCCCAAGTTTATGAGTTTACAAACCTAGAGCTTGTAAAGTTTTTGACCCTGTATGACCATCCACTGTCAAGCCTTTCTTTTGCTGAAATTGCTTGATTGCTACATCTGTGTCATTTCCAAAGTAACCATCAACTTCAAGACTAAAACCAGCTTTGACTAAGGCTTTCTGAAGTTTGATAACATCATCCCCTTGAATAAGAGGTTGTCCAGGTGCAGCCAAGCGCATCGCTCTTGTTGGCTCCCAAGCTTTAGCCCATTCCCAAGGCTCGCTCAAAAATAAGGAGCGTTCAGCTCTCCTGCGGCGTGATAGACCTAGCAGCGCTTGACCACCAGCTTTGTCCCATACCAAAAACTGGTCTGCTGCTTCTTGGTACTTGCCTTGATTCAATAGCTGCAAAAGTGTTGATTTGAATAAGGCATTAGCACCTACGTTGTAGCTAAAACACACCAAGGCTGAATGTTGATTGTCATTTATTTCCACTTTGACAGCATTGGCTACCGCAGCTTCAAATTTACTCAATTCTTTTTTGAGCATTTCCTTAGCTTGTGTCTTGGTAATCACCATGCCTTGGTGGACACCTTCTGTAGCCCCCCAACCTATAGTCCAAACGTTAACTGGGTCTAGATATGCGTTTAAATACAATCCCTCAAATGATTGCAGTAACCTCAATCCCTCTGAGTTAATTGTTTTTACTGACCCTCGCGGTTCTGGTATACCTCGTGGAACTGCATCGTCCGGTGTAACTGTAAAAGTCTCTGCTTGAGTGAACTGCAAAGCTTCAATCAGCAAGTCCACTTGTCCTTTAGTTTCAGTTACCTTGACGAGCGTGTCGTCTTCCAGTTCTGACAAAGTACCATCTTGAAAGATTTGTAGTCGTTTAATCATGTAAATATTTATAGCTTTTGATTGGGTAATATACTGATATAACTAGACTCTGCTATTTAGTAACACACTGTATTCAAGTATTATTTCGGATTTTTATAAAAAAATATATTAATAAATATAACGAAATATATTTAAGGTTTATTAAATATATTTACTGACATTCAAGTTAATTTACATATTCTCATTTGACATAGCATCTTCATCAGCAGGAACAACAGCATAGCTGATTTGCACTCTTCTGATACACATTGCAGGAAAACAATGCGAAAAAGTGGTTCTGGCATTGAATACGTATGGTAGCTACGCAACCAATTGGTCTAGAAACAAATAGGGTGCGATCGCTTTTTTAATGACTTTCAGGAGAAGCGATCGCTCAACTGTCTAGAGATGGAGGAAATTAACTCTGTGCTTAAACCAGGGCAAACGCATCTAATTGTATTTGACAAATAACCAGTTATATGAATTGTAATTTAGAGATACATTTTGTGATTTATGAAACTATAAAGTTGTGTATTTACTGCAATATCTTCATGAAAAAACGGTTTTAGACAACCTAAAACTACCATTTATAGCTAAATTTTCGACGGGAGAGAAGACTTAGATGGCTGTGATAACTTGAAGTAGGTAATTGTTATCTAAACCTGCGCGATATCTTTTCATCGCAACACTTCCACGCACCGTTTTATCTTTATCTAAAAGATTCAAAGATAAACGCCGTAGAACAGAAAAATTAAGAGGGGCATTATCTTTACGGATACGACTAGCATCTTCATGGAATGTCATGTCTAGTACCCAATGCACGGAATTTTCTATCCCCCAGTGGCTACGAACAGCATGAGCCAAAACAGCAGCATCATGCTCTAAACTGCTAATATAAAAGCGAACTTCAATAGTTGTTTGATTCCAAAGCCTACGTTCACACATGACCATCCCTACGCTCCTGAGTCCTAACCATTTTTCCTGGTTTGGGATCTCCCCTAGCTGTTCAACAGGGACACTCCAGTATTTGCGAATTTCAATCCGACCATGAGCGCTTTCGGTTGTATGATGATAACTGTGGTCAACACCTTCAAAATTGTTGCTTTGAGCTTTTTCAAACCAACTGTTAACTGCATTCTCAAGTTTACTTTGATTTGCTTTGAGAGCAAGAACGTAATCTGCATTTTTTGCGATAATCTGGGCAGCGATTTCTTTCTGGCATCCCATTGCATCAATCGTAATGATACATCCAACAATATCTAGCAACTCCAATAATTTCGGAATCGCCGTTATTTCATTCGATTTGGAATCAACTTTAAGTTGACCTAACACCAGACGATGTTCGCTTGGCCCTTGCACTGACAACATGAATTGCTTTTTGTCCACTATTGCGGTCAAATGATTGCCGCACTGTTTTCCCATCAATAGGTATTACTTGAGCGCCAATAGCTTCAGTAATTGACCCCACCCACCGATGAAAGCATTGCTCAAATGCTTGGGGATTTAATCTGGCAAACACTCTTGCAATCGTGTCATGCGAAGGAATACCGTTGGGTAATGCCAGAAACGTTTCTAGCCATTCCCGCTTGGCATGAGCATATGTCTCAATTGCTACCCAGCTATCTGCCCCACTGATAACTGCTAATATTGCGAGCGCAACGATATCTACCAATTGATGTTGTTTAGTACGCTCAATTCTTGGATCTTCCAGGTTAGAAAAGTATTTGAGGATAGTATTGTCAAAGTTCGCACTCATAATTTGTCGATGTTGCGTAGGCGTAGCCCGCCGCAGGCATCGCCTGAAATCCTGGCAAAATTACAACCCTTGATCATACCTCATCTTTGTCGCCAATTTTGATGCGTTTGCCCTGGGCTGTTAATGCTATTACTGATGAAAATACTCTTAATTGGTTTAATCATTGTGGTTTATTTTTTGAGCCTATTTAGATAGCTCTTATTGTGGCTGGTTTGTTCGCAAACTGCTGTAAATTAACTTGGTATACATTCGTAGCATGAACTTTATTACTCCATATTAATTACCACTTGTAACCCAGGTTCACCCAGCAGATGCAAGATTTAACTTAGCTTTTCCCTCGGCATCCAAGCGATGCCTACGGCGGGCTGCGCCTAGGCTGTTTTCCATTAATTTTTCTAAAAAATCATCCTCACCCTTATCTATCACAATAGACACCTAAGGCATCATGTAAAAATAAGTTGTACAAATTTAATCTGGAACAAGTTGTGAGCTTAACTTCCCCATCAAAATTGTTCAAGTTATTTTTGCAAGGCTCCTAAGTGTATATAAAAAATTTATCAGGCTATGATACTGCTACTTGGAGGTCTGTAGTATCCCTATTTTTTCCAGATATGGCCCCTGGTTGTAATACCCAAGCGGCGATCGCTTGTAGTATTTCAGCCTTTTCTTTGGGTGTGGCAGATTCAATTAGTTGAATAGGTGTTAACTCAACTACTCCTATTCTCGCTAGTGCTGGAATTCTACAACTTTCTGGCAGGGCATGAAGGATTTTGAAGTAATTACCAGCTTTTAGGTCGTTTTTGCCATCAAGAAACTTACTAATAGTACTCTCGTGGACACCAGCCCTAACAGAAATCTCTCTTGCTGTTAAGCTACTTTCCCTAATTGCTGTAATTAATATTTCTTGATGTTTATCCATATTGCCACTACTTGCTTTTTTTCAAGTTATTGAATACTATCAAATCTGTCTAGAAAATACAATTTAGCAAAAATCACACTGGCTTAATGGTGCTGGGGTGACAGTTTTGCGAAATTTTAGCGCCTTTTACAACAAACTAGCTCTACTTGCATATGCGGGTAAGGGCAAAACTCGTTTTATCCATATTATGACAGACACAAAGATTCAGGGGAAGTTCTACCCGCTCCAACATGAAGAATGGCTAAGAGCCTGCCGGGAATTAACCCCAGCACAGAGGGATGTACTCTACTACCTTCGCACTCTTGACCCATACAGCACCGGAATGGAAGTATCACCCTCAAGGATTGCCAAGGATTTATCTACCACAGAAAAGCCAGTTCACCGCAGCACTGTAGGGCGTGCCCTCAAAGCGTTGGATGAAAAGGGATTTGTCGATATGGAGCTTCTTAAGGTTAAGGTTCACGTTCTTACCAAAGGCTTACACTGTTGCGATGAGGCAACAAGTTGTGATGAGGCAACAAGTTGTGATGAGACAACAAGTTGCGATGAGACAACAAGTTGCGATGAGACAACTTTGTTGCGTGACCGCAACTTAGGTGATCATGACGCAACTTGCGCGATCGCTACGCAACTTGCGCGATCGCCACGCAACAAGCACGAGCCAGAAGTATTGCCAGATAAAGATTCCAGCACACCTAAGATTAATAAGACTTATTTAGAATTTATAGACTCTCTCTCAGAAACCGAGCGAGCAAATTTTTTAAATTTTTGTGAGGAAAAGACAAAGAACCTCAGCCAGCCAGTGAACGACATTGAGGCTTGGTTAGCTCACACCACTAAAGCCGGACAGAACCGTTGGGAAGTTTATTACAAAAAATTTGTGACCTACCAACAAGCCGAGTCCAAAAAATCTCAAAGTAGCCGTGGCAATCAGATGAAAAAGTTTCAAGAGGAACTTGAGCAACAACGACAGCAAGCTATGTCCATGTACGGCAACACAAATGAATCAATAGAAGCTTTGCCAAACTCAATCTAAAATTTCAAGTTGCTTATGACTGAACAACTAAGTTTCCAAGGTAATGGTAGCGATCGCTTACCACCCCAAAACATCGAGGCGGAAGAGGCCATTTTGGGCGGAATCATGCTTGACCCAGAAGCAATAGGTAGGGTGAGCGATTCTTTGATTGGCGAAGCTTTTTACATCAGCGCTCACAAAGATATCTATCAAGCAGCGCTGCGCCTTCATAGCCAAGGTAAACCTACAGACTTGCTTGCAGTCACAAGTTGGCTAACTGACCATGATTTACTTACCCGCATTGGTGGGAGAAATAAATTAGCAACTCTGGTAGACCGCACGGTGTCAGCTGTTAACATCGACGCTTTGGCTTCTTTGGTAATGGAAAAATACCTGCGGCGGCAGTTAATCAAAGCTGGCAATGAGATTGTCCATTTGGGTTATGAAACTGAAACTGAGTTACCCAAAATCCTTGACCAATCACAACAGAAAGTTTTTCAATTATCTAATCAAACCCTATCTTCAAACACCGAACACAACAGCACAATTACTATTGCAGCTTATAAGGAATTAGATTCAGGAAGCCCTATCTACTCTACAGGACTTGATGAACTCGATAATTTAATGGTCGGATTTGAAGGCGGTACGCTCACCATAGTTGCGGGTAGACCGTCAATGGGAAAGTCCCAGATTTCGTTGCAACTAGCTCTCAAGATGATATTGCTCCACGATTTACCTGTGGTTATCTTCTCACTGGAGATGACAAAGAAACAATTAGAGTACAGGCTGTGGAGTTTAATTAGCGTCACCAATGCCTACAAACATTTAGGATTAATGCCACTGAAGAACGATCGCATCCGCAGACATCGAGCCAAATTTCAACCTTTAGCAGATTGGGAATTCACGCTTATTGCCAAAATCGTTGATATTGCCTCAGAACTGCCGCTTTATATGAATGATTCAAGGGGTATCACCGTTTCACAAATTGCATCAGAATGCCGTCAAATTAAGGCTAAAGAGGGAAAACTTGGGTTAGTTGTCGTTGATTACCTGCAAATGATGGCAGAGGATTCTGGGGGCAACCGCAGTTATGAACTAGGAGATGTAGCCAGGGGACTTTACAAAATGGCAGGGGAACTGGATGTACCCGTGCTAGCACTGTCGCAAATCTCTAGGGGAGTTGAGGGCAGACAGAATAAGCGCCCAATGATGAGCGACCTTAGCCAATCGGGAATTTTAGAAATGGTGGCAGACAATATTATTCTCGCTTACCGAGATGAGTACTACAACTCGGATACTACAGAGCAAGGAATATTAGAACTCATCATGGCTAAAGCACGGCACGGTGAAACAGGTACAGCAACGGTATTTTTTGACAAGTCCTATGGAATTATACAGAATTTGCGCTCCGGAAATATCTGAGTCCTCAAACTCCTGTCGAAACCATCCCCCTCCTGTATCAGAACTTTTACTGGGGGGTATTGATAATAGCCCTAGTAAAAACTCTGAACAAATAGGGATATCCCCCAGTAAAGACAACCCTAGTAAAAAGCCTGGACAAATAGAGATATCCCCCGGTAAAGATAGCCCTAGTAAAAAGCGCAGAAATTGGGGTGAGGGTAACGGCACTATTCATTGGCGCACCATTACTAGGGGTGGAAAGGACTATCCCCAGGCTTATTATCATTGGCAGGAAAAAGGGAGAAAGAAGACCAAGTACATTCCCAAGCAAATACTTGGGGATATTCAAGAAGCAGAGTTCAAGAAGCGCCCAATTAGAGAAATTTTGACATTACTGGGTGTTGTGCCTAGCCCTAGTAAAAACACATTACTGGGGGATATCGAAAATAGCCCTAGTAACGATGTTGAACAGTCAGAGATAACCCCCAGTAAAGATAGCCCTAGTAAAACTAGACGACACAAAGGATTAGGTAGTGGCTCCATTCAGTGGAAAACCATCACCCTTCACGGCAAAGATTATCCCCAAGCTTGGTATCACTATGAGTTTTGGAAGGATGGCGATCGCCTGGTTAAAAAGTGCAAGTATATTCCAAAACGACTATTAGGGAGAATAGAGAAGCTAGAAGCAGATAAAGCGCCAGTTAGAGAGATTTTGTCAGTATTGCGAGTAAGATTATAGAAAAACCTAATCCTCAAAAAAGCCGCGCAAATTGTAAATATCGGGTAACTTTATTACAGGTTTTTAATAATGATTATCATTTTTGTTTAATAGAATGCTGTAGTTGCGTTTGTTTGTGATCCAGGATTGCAACCTATTAATAATGAAGCTGAACCTGCCCTAAGATATGCTGTCATTGCACAGCGTATTAGCTATGGTATATGGTATGTGTACCTCTGAAGGTAGTTTGGCTTACTGTTCTGTCTTGGGATTCGGTCTAAATGCAGAAATCCAACGTACACTGAGGTGTTATTGGTCGAATGTGCTAGCGATCGCCTAGCTTAAAGAAGTCGCTCCAAACCTGGAAGAAAATTCAATCTCCAGAGGCTGTATTCGTCGCTGCTTATAAAGGAAGTACAAAGTCGGAGGCGGCACAAGTAAATTCTGATGTAAGCGCTTGGTTTAGCTGGGCACGGAAGCAGAGGATAGTGATTGCGATGACTAGAGAAGTAGTTTATACCTCTGAAGAGAAAGCTGTGGCACTTTAGGAGATGATGCAGAAGTACCCTTTAAGGCAATGAAGTAGCAATCAGTACTGAAATTGCTGAATGCGGGCTTTAATTTTGTGTTGGTAGATAAAGGAATACTAAATGCCTAAATGGAAACTAGTAACAGAATTTACATTTGATAGCGCCCATTACATTAAAGATTATGATGGGCCATGTGGTAGGATGCACGGGCACAGTTACAAAGTGCGAATTGAGGCAACATCATCGAAGCTACACTCTTCACAATATTGTCCCCATCCAGTTATGGTTGCTGATTTCAAAACCTTACGCTGGGCTAAACAAGACGTTACAAAAGGCGGGCTAGATCATTGTGTTCTCAATGAGGTATTGCCTCCTGAGTATGAAACGACAGCGGAGATGATTGCCAAATACATCTATGATGTAACCAAGAAGCAAGTGCCTTCTGATGTGCAGCTAAAGGTTGCAGTATCAGAAACTCCCAATTCTTGGGTAGAGTATGAAGATGACTAAATCACCCTTAACAAAACCCTTGGTTTCAACTAGCACAATTTCATGCCCTCGTATACTAATTGTTACTTCTTGTACTGGAAAAAAGCATCATAACGCAACAAATCAGCTAACAATAGAAGATTTTAAAGACACAGAGAGATTAAGAGAACGCACAGAATCACTTTCAGAATTCTCTTGTCCGTCTGGCCAGATGTACACAGGGCTGCAACATCTACGGCTAATGGAGGGGGTAGATATCTTGCGATCGCATTTTGGAAAAGAAGCAGTAGATGTAAAAATCATTTCAGCAGGTTATGGTCTAATCTCGGAAGATAAAGCGATCGTTCCCTACTCTGTCACCTTTAATTCGATGAAGAATGATGAAGTCTATTCGTGGGGGAATTATCTCAGAATCCATGAAGATTTTCAACAGGGAATTGTCGGATATGATTTAATATTTGTCTTACTTGGGGATAAATACCTGCGTACTTTAAAGCTACCGGTTAAGACTCATTCCCACCAAACTTTGATTTTTTTTGCTTCAAATAAAAGTATAAATTATATAGATTCAGGTAATGCAAAGCTATTAACTTTAACTCTTTCCAATAAGTCTGCATCGCGTTTTAGCTGTGCGTTAGTGGGTTTAAAGGGGCATCTGCTAAAGCTGATTGCTACTGAAGTTAGCAGAGTTCCACATTTATTGGAAAGTATATATAATAATCCAGAAACATTAGAAGAACTTCTAAATAAACAACCAAATCCGTTAGAACTACCTCTTGGAATTTCATTTTCAACAGAGAGGAAATTAAATTTTCATAATAAAAGCCATAGAAAAAGTAAATATACAGAAGAAGAGTTATGTTCTATTCTAAAATTACCAGTTGCAGTTAATCAGCATTTAAAAATGCAATATTTTATTCCTGAATGGGATGATAAAGTAGATGCTGGATATGACTTTTTACAGGATAAATTTAGTCCTAATCGTAAGGCTTGCAAAGATGACATTTATGCTCATGAAGAAAAAATATATGAAAAACCAAACTATGATGGTATTTTAGTATCTAAGATAGTTGTTGATAAGAGAAAATCCAAAAGAAATGATATAGAAGCAGCAGGAGGTATTCAAAAATATTTAAAATTCTCAGGAGAAATTATGGGGGATTGTGGAGCTTTTGGATATATCAAGCAGCCAGAACCTCCATATAATACTATAGAAATTTTAGATTATTATCAGCGGCTAGGCTTCCATTATGGGGTAAGTATTGACCACTTAATTGTGGGGCCATTTGCACAGCCTGGAATTAGAGAAGAACGTTACGATCTTACTTTGCGAAACGCAGAAGAATTTATATCAAAACACCAAAAATTTGGATATACATTTACCCCTATTGGTGTCGCTCAAGGTTGGAGTCCTGAAACTTATGCTGAGGCAGTAAAAAAACTGGTTGAAATGGAATATGACTATATTGCTATAGGAGGAGTTGCCAGGACACCAACCATAGAAATTCTAGAAATATTGAAAGAAGTTTATCAACATTTAACACCCAAAACTAGATTACATTTATTTGGAGTAGGACGTATTGATGCTCTTCCTTATTTCCGCCATTTGGGAGTAACTAGTTTTGACTCAGCAAGTCCATTACGTAAAGCTTGGTTTGATGCAGTAGAGAATTATCATACTTTATGTGGTAAAGCTTACGCTGCTGTGCGTATTCCTTTTGTAGATAAGCAGTCACAACGAATTAAACATTTGTTATCGTCAGGTTATGAACGTGAAACTCTCAAGCAGCTTGAGCAAGAAGCATTAAAAGCTATTCGGGAATATGATAAAGGCAATATATCACTAGATGAATCTCTTAATAAATTACTTGCTTACGATGAGTTATTAGAATTACCTCGCGACGGTATAGTAAACCCGACAGCTAAAGCTAGACGTTTAAGACAACACACTCAATTGTATAGGCAATTATTAGAAGTAAAACCTTGGCAGGAATGTGAGTGTAAAATCTGTCAAAATCCAGACTGTAGTGTAGAAACAATTATTTTTCGTGGTAATGACCGTAATCGTAGACGTGGTTTTCACAACACTTATGTATTTTATAAGCGTTTTCAACAATTTCTGAATGCTGAAAATTGTAATATTGATAGTACTAAAGAATAAATCTAACGGTTCGACTTCGCTCACCGTTAGCCCTGAGCGGAGCCGAAGGGCTAATCTAGAATTTAGATAAACTCAATTCTAATTTATTAAGATAGATATGAATATTGAACATAAATTCCTTCCAGTATTTTCAGTAGACTGGTTAGGTTTATTCAATAGATTAAAAAGTTTACAAGGGAATTACGGTATCTTGGCACCTATCTCATCTAACAAAAGTCTTTTAAGAGATATCCGTGATTTTAATAAACCTTTTTTTATAGATAGTGGCGTTTTTGGCAATCAAGATTGTCCTTGGTATTATGAAACCCATTCTGAATACCTTGATAACCGTTGGGTACGTAAACAAAAATTTGCTTCTGAACAAAATTTACGGCATAAAGTCAGAGAATATCTAGAACGCTGTGATCAATTTTCGCCTGATTTTATTTTTACACAAGATATTTTTGGAGAGCCATTACTATCACTTTATTTAGCTAGATTAACTTGGGAAGAGTATTGGAAAAAGCCAAGAAACTATACTTTAATTGGTGTTGTTCAAGTAGGATATTCAATTTATAATTGGCAACAAAAGTTGGTTCCTCAATTAAATTCTTTTCCTCCTCATTATGATTCACCTAAAAGTTTCTTAACTTCTTTGATTAGTGTTTATCGGGATATTGGTTATGATTACATCGCCTTGGGGGGATTGTTGAAAGTTGATAAAACTAGAACCACAGGCTTAAAATTTGGTTTGTCTGTAGAGAAACTTGATGAACTCTTGGCTTGGAGTCGGCCAGAATTTGTCTTGGGAGGATTGGCGTTAACCCGAACAGAAGTGTTAAGAAAACATAATGTCTGGGCAGATTCTACTGGTTGGTTGTGGTGGAACGAGCAATATGACAGCAAGTTTCGCAACAGGAATGGTTTCCAAGAAGTTTTAATGTAGCTGCTACTTGTTATTTATCCAGTACTTTTACTGATTTCTGTGTTTATAACAATAAATTATTGGTTTTTCTTTTTAAGGAAAGCATAATAAATATATACTTATCTACCTCTGGGTGTACTACTGGTAAATTTATAGTGATGCAAATTGCTTTCTTACACACCAAGCTGCAAAAATTAGCAAATTGGAGAATATATGCTGACAAGTTAGTTTGTAACTCACCTTTCACCACAGTGGTAGGACACTTAGAGTTATGCTGTTGCCTGAGTTTAGATTATGCTAGGTATGCTAGGCTCCGCCGCGTTAACGGTGTCTCTCTGTTTGAGAAGCTATCTTGGAAGAAGCGAATAGCACGCGGATACAATACGCTACATGCGTGCTACGGTCAGGTTAATGCTAACGTACTTAGTGGACTTGGAGTATGATAACACTTGGTTCGTTGGTACGTTCCCGAAACAACAGCTTGGGCATAGGGAAGGTAATTGATATATCTGATACCCAGGCAAGTGTTGAGTATTTTTGCTCAGTTGGGCAACGGATAGAAAAAAGCTTACCCTTAAGTTCGCTATGTCAGTTAAAACTAGAGCGCCAAACTCGATGCTATATTTGCCTGGAAAGCCAAGAAACATGGCTGATTGGCAGAATTTACGAATGGGATGAGGAAGTTGATAAGTATCGCATTGACTTACCTGATAAAAAGACGATCGCAGTTAGCGAAGAACAAGTATACGTGCGTTGCAGTTTACCTCTAGCAGACCCCATCGAAACTCTGGCAATGAAGGGGCAAGAAACGCCCTATTTCCACGATAGACGCTTTGCTTTTGTTAAATGCTTAATTTTACAACGTGCTGTCAGTCGGGGAATGACGGGATTAATTTCCGCTAATATTAAGCTTTATTCACATCAAGTTGAAGTTGTCCGTCGTGTACTCGAAGACCCGATTCAACGATATTTATTAGCGGATGAAGTTGGACTGGGAAAAACCATCGAAGCTGGTGCTATTCTTCGTCAATATTTATTAGATGAACCTTCTGGACGTGCGGTAGTGCTAGTTCCGCAATATTTACTGGAACAATGGCAGGAGGAATTAGAAAATAAGTTTTATATCTCCCACTTTCTCAAGCGGGTAGCAGTGCTTGCGATTGAGGATATTCACAAAATCAACCCAAAAGCGAATATTGGCTTGCTAATTTTAGATGAAGCACACCACATTGCGGCAATGGCGACCTCTAGCGATGCAGCAGTACGCCAGCGTTTTGAGACTTGCAAACATCTGGCTCATAAAAGCGATCGCCTGCTTCTATTATCGGCTACCCCGGTTCTCAACCACGAGCAAGATTTTCTCGCCATGCTGCATCTGCTCGATCCGACAACTTATCAACTTGATGATTTAGCAGGTTTTCGTGACCGGGTAGTAAAACGCCAAGATATTGGTCGAATTCTCCTGTCATTTAAAGAAGGCGCAAACCCCTTTGTCCTGAAAACTAATCTCAAACAACTCCGCAACCTGTTTGCTGAAGATGAGTATTTACTTGAATTGGCAGACAATCTAGAAAATAGTTTACAAGCAAAAGCTGGCGATATAGTTGAAATTGTCAGGGAAATTCGTACCCATATAAGTGATACCTACAGACTTCACCGCCGGATGCTTCGCAATCGTCGCGCTTCCGTAGAAGATGTAATTTTTGACCGTAATATTACACTGAGAACCGAGTATGATTTAGATGAGCGATCGCCTGACATCCATGAACTAATTGAAGAGTGGCGTGATGTAGCTCCTGATGACAAACAATATCACCACATTTTTCTATTGTTCTTCCGTGCTTCTGGTACTTGGCTGGGTATTTTAAAACAGGTAATTCAAGCACGTTTAAGTAGTGAGACAGCGCTGCGGGAGGGTTTCCCTCCGCAGGCGACTGCGAACCCGAAGGGTATATCCACTGCGGAATTAATTCAGGAGTTTGGCGCTGATAGTGTTCGCATCCTGACTGAAACTCCTAAATTTGCTGGGGAAGCAGAGATTTTGCAAAGCCTACTGCAAATTATAGAACAACCTTCAGAGGATGGCGATCGCCTGGAATTACTCAACACAGTCATCCTCTATCAACTCTGCGAACCTTTAAAAGTACAATCCTTGAAATTTAACCTCCCTAAATTACTTGCAGAGGTTCAACAACGGATAAAAAACCCCATACCGGGAGACAGTCTGCCCAAAATTGTTATATTTACCAGTTTTGTGCAAACTTGCACCGAAATTGTCCGTTACTTGAGCGATCGTTTTGGTGAGGGGACTGTTGTCAGTCATCAAGTTGGACAAACTCGCTCCCAAGTAGAGGAGAACTTAAATCGGTTTAAAAAAGACTCCAAATGCTTTATTTTAGTTTGCGACTCCTCCGGCGAAGAAGGTCGGAACTTACAATTTACCAACTACATGATATATTTTGACCTGCCTTGGTCGCCAAATCGCCTAGAACAAAGAATTGGTAGGATAGACAGAATTGGTCGTCTATTGAAAGTTGAGTTTACAGTATTTGCTGGCGTAGACTTACCCGATAGTCTCCATGATGCATGGTATCGCTTATTAAAAGAAGGGTTTAATATCTTTAGACAATCTATTGCTAGTCTCCAGTTTTATGTTGATGAAAAATCACCATTATTAGCAGAAATATTGTTTAAATCGGGTGCAAATGGACTATTAGAAAGTATAGAAGTAATTCAAAAAGAAATTGAGCAGGAACAAGTCAAAATTAGCGAACAGAATGCCCTAGATGAAATTGATGCTCTGGATGAGAACGCTACCCAATATTTTCAAGCTTTAGACGATTATGATGCCCGTCATCAGGAAATCCAGCAAGTAACTGAAGATTGGATTTGTGATGCGTTGAGATTTAAGCCAATTACTAATCCTAATTTTTCGGCACTAACGCGTTATAAACCTACCGAAAATACATTAATTCCAGCAAATGATTTGAGGAGCAATTTTGCAGGGGTTTTAGAAGAATTTGGGACTTTTAACCGTAGGGTAGCAAATCAACAGTCTGGTATGAAACTCTATCGCATTGGTGAAAAATTTGTAGACGCACTATCATCTTATATTCATTGGGACGATCGGGGTCAAGCTTTTGCTATGTGGCGAGTTGCAGAAACTTGGGATTCTGGGGAAGGTGAAGAGTGGTATGGTTTCCGATTTAATTACGTTATTGAAACAAATTTAACGAATTACAAAAACACCACAAAAGATAAAACTTTGCAAAGACGGGTAGATGGGTTATTCCCTCCAATTGTAGAAAGTGTATTTATTGATGCACGATATGAACCAATGTGTGCTGTTGAAGATGAAACACTATTAAATATCCTGCAACGTCCTTATAAAGGCAAAGGTGGTAAATGTCGAGATTATAACTTAGCTAAAAGTCGTTTATCTATTCTTGATAATTTTATTGACTCTAGCAGGTGGCAAGAAGTTTGCTATCAGGCGCGTCGCACGTCTTTAGATTTACTCAGCCAGCGTCCCGAATTTATTGCATTATGTGAAAATAGCGCCATCCGTGCTGAACAAAAGTTAGGTAAGAGACTAGACCAATTGCGCTTGCGTCTCAACCGGCTTACTAAGCAAGAGCGAATTTCTAATACGGTACTGGAACAAGAACTAAATAACGAAACGGCATTAAGCCAAGTAATTATCGAAGGAATTCGTCATTCTACTATTCGTCTTGATTCTGTTGGTTTTATTATCGTTTCTGGGCGACCTCCAGCTAAATCTGAGGAGGATGATTTATGATTGACTCATTCTCAGAACTTCGGGAGATTTTCAAAACAGGTAAAATTCCTGAAGATATTAGTAATGTTTCAGAACCTTGTCATCGGCGCTTGTTGCATGCCCTACAAAACTCGCCTGGGTCTGGGGATATTGTTAGTCTAGTGCGTCATGTATTGCGGCGCGAGGATGCAAAACAGGGTGGAAGTTCTGCAACTACTCTTTTAGTATCTTGCAAACCTCCTTTTCCTAATCGCAGTATTTGGGAGTCGGCTAGCATAACCGTGCTGCGCGAAGATAAAGAACACTATCTCATCAGCGCCCGTCCTTGGCAACCAGAATGGCTTGACTTTGCTGACAAATCTCCCCCAGATGCACCCTTATTTAAAGAAGAAAACCGACGAAATTATGAACCAGTTGCCGGCGACCCATTTTTGCAACTCGTAGAGTTAGATGCTTATCGTAGTATCGGACAGCGTGAAGCAATTCGTGCAGTTTTGACTGCTCCTGATAAATCAACTTTAATTATTAACTTACCTACGGGTGCGGGAAAAAGCCTTTGCGCTCAATTACCTGCATTGCTGAACTCAAGAAACAATGATGGTGTCAGCGTGGTAGTTGTCCCGACTACAGCATTGGCTATTGACCAAGAACGGGCATTAAAACCTTTTGTACATCATGCCACAGCTTATTATAGCGATGATTCTGTGGAGGGTAAAGAAAGAAGAGAAGGGATACGCGATCGCATTCGCGCCGGAACCCAAAGGATAATTTTTACCTCTCCTGAAAGTTTAATGGATTCTCTGGCATCTGCTCTGTATGAAGCAGCCCATCGGGGTATTTTACGGTATTTTATTATCGATGAAGCCCACATGGTAGAGCAATGGGGTGATGATTTTCGTCCCGCATTTCAAGAAATTCCAGGTTTGCGAAGAGATTTATTGCGTCTTAATTCCTTCACAACTTTATTACTAACAGCAACTTTAACAGAATCCTGTTTAGACACACTGGAAACATTATTTGGGAAAGATTTACAAGTTATATCTGCTGTACAGTTGCGACCAGAACCTGCTTATTGGTTTAAACGTTGTGCGAGTGAAGAAATTAGAAAACAAAGGTTACTTGAGGCAGTTTATCATCTTCCTCGCCCGTTAATTATTTACGGGACTAAAGTTAAGGATGTCGAGGATTGGAAACGAGAATTAACCCACGCTGGTTTTAAAAGATGTGACCTGATGACAGGTAAATCTACTACTCAGCAACGTGAGCAACTAATTGAAAAATGGCGAGAAGGAAAGATTGATATAGTTGTTGCTACTTCTGCTTTTGGATTAGGTATTGACCAATCAGATGTCAGAGCAGTAATTCACGTTTGTATACCCGAAACTATTGACCGTTTCTATCAAGAAGTTGGACGGGGAGGAAGGGATGGGAAAGCATGTATATCGCTCACCTTATATACAGATGAAGACTTCGGAATTGCCGAAGGACTAAATGATAAATCAGCGATAACTATTGAATTGGGTTTGCAACGTTGGCAAACTATGTTTTATAAAAAAGAAACTATAGGTGATGGACGCTTTCGCGTACCAATAGAAATGCCTCGTTCATTTCAAGACGAAACTATTGATAAGATAAATAACCAAAATAGAGCTTGGAATATCCGCACTTTAACGTTGATGAATCGAGCAAATTTAATTGAAATTGATTCAGAAGAACCTCCCCAGAAGAAAAACTTTGAATCAGAATCTGAAGAAGCTTATCAAGCAGCTTGGGATTTGTACCGAAATTCTCGCAGTATTCGTATCCGCAATCAGCTTCACTTAGAAAAATTCACTTGGGAATCTGAAGTTGAACCCGTTCGCCATCAACGCCAAAGCTGGAGTCATAAAAACCTTGAACTGATGAAAGAGGCTTTAAAAGCCAAACGTTGTATTTCAGAAATATTTGCAGAAGCATATAGTATTCCCTTACGTCACACTCCAGAAACCAGAAATCCGGTCATAGTTTCTCGTGCTTGTGGAGGTTGTCCTGTTTGTAGAGAAAATGGAATTACACCCTTTCTAGGAATTATGCCTGAACCAAGCCCAAGCCTCGTGTGGCAAAAACCAAAGTTTTTTGTCGGGGAAGAACTGCAACGCTTGTTGTTGGGCGATAATCTAATGCTTATTTTTTATGAATCCTTAGAAGATAAAAATAAGAAGCGCCGCATAAATAAAGTGTTGAAATGGTTTGTCGAACAAGGTATTAGGAATATTATTATCCCTAGCGATTTACAGGAAACATTGATTAAAGAAGTAAACAGAATACCAAACGCTTTCATATTTTTATGGAAAACTTATCAACCAATAAAAATGCCACATATTCCTACCCTTATTTTTCATCCTGAACCAGAAAAATTACCTTACAACTATTTATCAAAAAATAGTATGTCTCAGGCTCCACGCATTATTTTACTGCCCAGAGATACACCCGATCCCAACCGAACTGACCGACGGCTGATTGATATTTTTTCAGGACGGCAGTTTAAATTTGACCCCTTCTGTACGGAGATTAGTGTATGAGTGTACTCAAAGAACCTCTCGCTACACCCAGTAGAGTTAGAGGCATTTTTAGATACTTGTTACAAAAAAAAGGACAAAAGGAGAAAAGAGAAGTTTTAGAAAAAATTCTTTCTCCTGATGAACTTGTGAAAGACGCGCCTCCTGGTCGCCCTATGTTCCGTAAAACAATCAATCAAATAAAAAATAGAATCGTCAATGGAGTTCACAATATAGGTCTTTTGATTGAAGAGGAAGATGAAATAGCTATAAATCCAAGTCTTACCGAGAATTCTATAAATCCTCAAATTGGTGACCAATTATTACCTAATACGCTAGCTACCCTATTTTTTGCCTCTGGTAATACAGATGAGGAAGACTTTGGTCTTGTTTGTGCTTGGTACTTGGCACAAAATATTTATGATGCTCCTGGAAATTGGGAAGCAATCCAAAATCAGGTCAGTGAACAACAAGTTGGTGAGTTACTAAGAATGACGAATAGCACTCTTTACGGTCAAATGGATGACTGGATGTGCTACATGGGTTTAGCTTGGGGTCATGCTTTGGGAGGAAAAAGAGTAACTGTTCCTGATCCTACGCTTTATATAAAACGAAATTTGAAGGATTTATTCAATGATCAGGTTGGTGCAAAACTTCTCATTCGAGAATTTATTGATAAATTAGCAAAAAAATGCCCTCTATTTGAAACAGGAAAGTTTCGAGAAGAAGTTGAAGCAAAAACTGACCGTCGTTCACCTAATTATCTTTCTACAGGCACGGCCTTTGCTCTATTTCGTCTTCAGGAGGAAGGTTATATCAAACTTGAGAGAAAATCAGATGCAGACCTAATGCTTTTACCCAAGATAAACAACCAAGTTGATGATGACGGACGTAAATCTCACATTATCTGGCAAGGAGATCAAACATGACTTTTGAAAAGTTTGTCTGCTGGAATTTAGAAAATGTACGTCGCGTCATGGATGTGGAAGCAACCCAGCCCCCAAATCATTTATTTCTAGCTACCCATCACCCAGTTGCAATGTATCGACAAGAACTCATTCTTATCAAAGAATCTGATACATCACGGGTTAAATATGATGAAGAAAAATTATTAACAGATTTTCTTGCAGAAAAGGATTTTGCTTTTGTTCCAGTTTTAGGTGGTTCTGGAACAGGAAAATCTCACTTAATTCGTTGGTTAGAAGCTAAGATAAAATCTACCGATGGACGTAAGGTATTACTAATCCCAAAAATTGGAACTAACTTAAAAGATATTATTAGCCTCATTCTCGAAGGAATGGAGGGAGAAAAATTTGATGAATATCGCCAACGGGTAAATCGAGCAACCAATACTTTAACAGAAACCCAAGCACGTGTACAACTTCTCAATCAATTAGCAGCAGCAGTTGGTGATACTGGAAAACGAGATAGAAACCATCTCACAGATGAGCAAGAATATCTTGTTAATGAACTAGATTCTCTACTATACGACCCATTTTTCCGCGAACATTGGTTAAAAGATGGCGGTATTATTCATCGCTTAGTTATCCACATTTTAGGATATCAAGATCAAGTCGAAATTGTCGAAGAAAGGCGGCAATTTTGTCTAGAAGACCTACCGCTTGATGTTTTGAACTTGCAAAAAGCAGGGAAACAAGCTCAAGATTTTTATGCCTTCCTTATAGGTAATGACAATATTCAAAAAGCTACTGTAAATTGGCTGAATCAGCACTTAGATGAAGCTATCACCCAAGTGTTAAATTTGGGGCGAGAAGACCTACTTAGATTAATGCGCGAAGTTCGGGAATCTTTGGCAGAACAAAATGTTGAATTAGTTTTGTTAATTGAAGATTTTGCAAAATTACAGGGTATAGATCGAGAAGTATTAGAAGCTGTTTTGGCAAGACCTCAACAACCAGGAAGTAAACCGCTATGTGCTATACGAACAGCGTTAGCCTGTACAATAGGCTACTTTGAAGGGTTAATTAAGACATTTGATACAGTACAACAGCGTGTTACCTTTAGTGTCTATCTTGATGTTGGTACGGTTAGTAACCACTCTTTAATTACTCAAGCTGATATTCAAGAATTTGTTTCTAGATATCTTAATACGGTTCGTTTAGAAGATAGAGTAATTCTCGATTGGGCAAATAATAACAATCAGGAAGGAGGTTTTCAAGGCGAACCTCTAAAGAGTACCTGTAGTGAGTGCGAACATCGTGAAGCTTGTCATACAGGCTTTGGAAGTATAAATGATATAGGTTTATATCCGTTTACTTCCAAAGCTTTAGAGCAGATGCTTAGTAGAGTCAGTACCGATAATTTTAACCCTCGAATTTTAATTAAAGATGTATTGAAATACGTACTAGAAAATGGAATTAATGATATTAATAAAGGGAGTTTTCCATCTGTCAGCTTGCGAGACCATTTTGGTAAAAAGCGATTGGAAGCTTTAGTTCAAGAAGATATTAAAATTCACGATTACCAAAACTTTGAGCGTCGTGAGATACTCATAGATTTATGGACTGATAGCGATAAACTATGTAATCTACCTGTTGAAGTTCACACGGCTTTTAATTTACCTCCACTTGCTAAAATTCAGATGCAAGTAGATACAAGAGTTGTCATCAAACCTGGAATTGACCAGCAAAAACCGCAAGTCAAAGATTCTAGTTCAGAATACAAAACCGAGCCTGAGATTATAATAAGTATTCAAGAAAAAACCATTCCTGATAAACTAGCAGAACAAATAAAGCTTTTAGATAATTGGAATAATCAAGAAATTTTACATCAAGATTTAGGAAAACCACTACGCGAATTTATTTATCCTGCGATTATTGAAAGAATTAATTGGGATTCAGAAATTTTACTGCAAGGAAGTTTTGCCAGATCGTCCAAGTCACGGGAGGATGTTGATAAAGGTAATAAAATTTTTAAACAAAGAAATATAGTCTTTTATAGTCCAAGGGTTACAAGAGAAACAATTGCTGGGGTAAAGTTATCGCTTCCGCTTAATCCTGATGATAGGGACGAGTTTCGTACAACTGCGATCGCCTTTCAAGGTATCTTGTTATACAGCCATCATAAAAACTGGAAGTTTAAGGACGGCGATCGCTATTTCCGCACTTACACTCGACAATTAGAAAAATGGAGTCAGTACGTCTTAGAGCAAATTCACCTTTACCCTCGTGAGTTAGGAGAACCTTGGAACCCAGTACCAGCAGCAGTGGAATTATTGGCGATAACCTCCACGATGGCGGGACATTCTACAAATTCCTTAGAAGATGTGATTAATGCTTTATTCCTAGAAATAGAAAACAGCGATGATGAAAATCGTGCTTCCAGTTGGAAACAGTTATTTAAATCACTCAAAAAATATCGTAAAGACTTATTAGAAATTGTTCAGAGTCGAATTGCTTGTACCAAAGGAAGCTCAACACAGTTTCAAATTATTGATGCAAGTCAAATTATCCAACCTCTAGAGAAGGTTAGAAGAACTTGGCAACCTCAATCTGAAATTCCCGAAGATATCCGCGATAAATTTTTAGATAGTCGCAATCAAGGATCTGAATTCTATAAGCTTTGTAAAGCACGTCAAGATATAGATGAACTACTAAATAAAGCTATCCAAGAAGAGTACGAACGACAGTTAGATATCTATCAGCGTCTAATATCTGAATTAGGAGAGGACATTAAGAAAAAGGATGTTGTTGATGCTCTCAAAGCTGCAATGGAAGCTGCACAAGATGCAGCTGTATTTCGTGGAAAGAAAGGATTTGAGGGAATGACAACTGTATTAGAGCAATTCAGGCGTACAGCAATTAACCCTTACAGAGATACAATGAAGCGCGTACAAGCTGAGAAAGAAAACCCAGAAATTAACATCGGTAAATTACTTCAGTATTTGAGTGAAGATTATCAAAAAATTATTACTGATTCTTCAGAATTTCTCGATAACACTAATAATTTTCTGGATGCCTCGATTCTTGAAGCCAAGAGCCGTATTGCAGAGTTAGAAAAATCTGGTGGTGCAACAGGAGAATCTAGTTACCAAGAAATTTGTGAGGGGTTAGCTAGTTTACGGAATCTAATGAATGAAATTAAAGGGGACACAAAATGCTCTTAGAAAAATCACAGGAACTAATTGAATTATCTCAAAAAAAACAAGCTCTGCGAAAAAATTTAGATAATCTTCAAATTATTCAAACTAGGCAAAAGCAAATTACTGATGCACTTGCAAGCATTCAGCCACTTGTGGAAGCATTAAAAGCTTTTCGCCAAAGAGGTATTAACAATATTGATTTAACTCATAAGGCAGAGTCTATCTTAAGTTTCGTTATCAATGCTGAGGAGAATTTACAAAAGAATCCTGATTGGATTCTTGAGAATAAAAATTTTAAAGGTAGTTTTTTAAATTCAAATATAAATAGTCTAAAAACTATGCTAGAACAGCAACTGAGCGAAGCATGGAAAAGCTACCGAGATCAATATATGCCTAGCACTAATAGCGAAATCCTCAATTTACTGGCTAGAATAGAAGCTTTTAAAAATACAGTTCGGCAAATTCAAATTATAGATGGAGAAATAAAAAACGTTACTTATCCGAAAGATAATGCTAATTTTATAGAATATGAAAGTAAAATTAAACAATTAAAACATGCCTGGGATAGTCTCAGTTCTGATGAAGTTCCTGAAGCTGTATTGAATTTCCTGCGAGCAGCAGCCAATCAAGGAGCGCCTTTAAATCTTTTAACTCCAGAAGTTCAAGATTGGATTAATCAACATGGTATTTCTGATTCCTTAAAAATTCGCTTGATTTAAAATAAAGTAAGGGCAGAGCAAGGGTGACTACCAAGTGGGATAAAATAATTAGAGAATTTTTAGATAAGTTGGAACGCCAGGAAGTTCAACTTTTGACGTGGGGAATTGTTGATGGGGGATTTTCCGAAGATGAAATTGAAGAATTTGCGGAAGATTTTCTAAATACTTGCGAAATTGATGAGGATGTTTGGGATTTTTTAGACCAAATCCTCGATCGCAAATTGTTGTTTGAGTTCAACCTCAGAGGCGATCGCCTTTTCCGCACCCGGATGGCGGAAGCGGTGAGATTATTTGCCCGTCTTCGCCAACTGTTCCCGAAGAATAATTGGCAAACATCTCCTACTCTAGTTGCTGATTATCGCTTACAAATCCGTCCGAGAATTTATCCTAACAGGTATATTACGCCAGAAGCAGTAATTCAGCAGTTGAAAGCAGACAAACTGCTAACTCCCATACAGCAAAAAGCGGTTACAGCGATATTGCGATCGCCATTGCGTGGCGAGATTGAACTTGCAGACTTCCAGCTACGCGCTACAAGCCGGATGCTGCGGGATTTAAACAGCACAAAAAGTCGCGGGATGATTGTCTGTGCTGGCACAGGAACGGGGAAAACTTTATCTTTTTACCTACCAGCATTGGCGCATATTACAAGTTTGTTGAAAAAGGATGAGTATTGGTGTAAAGGACTGGCAATTTATCCCCGTAACGAACTCCTCAAAGACCAATTTTCTGAAACTTATCAAGAAGCACGTCGTCTCGATGCTGTTCTCAAAGCAGAAGGTAAGCGTAAAATTCTCATTGGTGCATTTTTTGGCTTAACTCCCAGAAGCGCAATTTTGGATCGGGTGCAGGATAAATGGGAAGCTGAAAGTGGTGGGTTTACTTGTCCTTACCTGCGGTGTCCCAGATGTGAGGGTGCGCTATCTTGGCGACGGGCTGATTTAGAAGCAGGTAAAGAACAACTTTCTTGTCTTAAAGCATCCTGTGGTGCTGTTATCCAAGAAGATGAAGTAATTTTAACACGCGATCGCATGGCGAAAACTCCCCCAGACCTGGTTTTTACCAGCACAGAAATGCTAAATCGGTCTATGGGAGACTCCCGTTATGGTCATGTATTTGGCATCGCGGCGGCGAAAAAACCTCAGATAGTTTTGTTGGATGAGGTGCATACTTATACAGGTGTCCACGGCGCACAAGTTGCTTACCTGCTGCGGCGTTGGCAGAAAATCATTAACAAGAAAGTCCAATTTACTGGACTTTCGGCAACTCTAGAAAGTGCGGCAGAATTTTTCAGCCAACTTACAGGTTTAAACCCTGGTTCAGTGGAGGAAATTTCCCCCACTGAAGACCAAATTGCTGAGGGAATGGAGTATCAATTGGTTCTCAGAGGCGACCCCGTATCAGGGACAAGTCTTTTGTCTACCAGCATCCAAACGGCGATGCTGCTGCGGCGTGTACTCGACCCATCTGAAGACCCCCCTAGCAAAGGTTTATATGGTTCCCGTGTTTTCGCCTTCACTGATGACTTAGATGTTACCAATCGCTTATTCCACAACCTTTTAGATGCCGAAGGTCGAGACAGTTGGGGTCGTCCTTTGCGCGGAAGACAGCCATTAGCAGCATTGCGATCGCATGGTGCAACTGATGGTAGAGAACGGCTGATTGCCGCACAATCTTGGCTATTGTGTGAAGAAATCGGTCACGGTTTGCAACTGCCTTTGAATATTGGGCGCACCAGTTCCCAAGATACCGGAGTTACGCCAAATGCAGACGTGATTGTTGCTACTGCATCCCTGGAAGTGGGATTTAATGACCCAGAAGTTGGAGGTGTCATCCAACACAAAGCACCGCGAGATATGGCATCCTTCCTGCAACGGAAGGGACGGGCGGGACGACGCAGAAGTATGCGACCTTGGACAGTGGTTGTGCTTTCTGATTACGGACGCGATCGCATTGCCTATCAAGGCTACGATATGCTGTTTAATCCAGTTTTAGAAAAGCGATCGCTTCCCATTGCCAACCGCTATATTATTCGCATTCAAGCAGTTTTCGCCTTTATGGATTGGGTTGGACGGCAATTAACTGCAACTAGAGGAAGTGTCTGGAGAGACTTTGCTAGTACAGATTTATACTTAATTAACCGCCAGCGACTAGAAATAAAACTGATCAAAAACATCCTGGAAACAGAAGCAGGACAACGCAACTTAGAAATATATCTACAATCAGCACTACACCTTACCAAAGATGAAGTCGAAGCAGTTCTTTGGGAATCGCCCAGATCATTGATGATGGCGGTGCTTCCCACTTTGCTACGGCGTTTAGAATCTGGTTGGAAGCGCTTTCCTATTCCGCAAGATGAATCAGACAAAGACTATCAAACCCGTGACCCATTACCTGATTTTGTTCCCCCGAACTTATTTAGTGACCTGTTGTTGCCAGAAGTAACGATTACTACACCAGCACAGACGCGCCACGGTCATCCAGATATTAACCCCATGCCTATTGTCCAAGCCCTGAAAACCTTTACCCCAGGTAGGGCAACGCGCCGCTTTGGGGTGCAACATATCTATGCAAACCACTGGATTGCACCGCCAGATTTACAACAAAGAGAACAAATTTTACCCGTAGAAGACTATTGTGCGGAATTTGAAGAAGCAGGGTATTTTCAATTATGGGAAGATGGGCAAGTTGTAGATATTCGCTGCATTCGCCCTTGGGCAATAAATCCTACCCAAGTTCCGCCTAATATTTCAATTACCTCTAACGCCCAATTGGAATGGCGCAGTCAAATTATACCACCCGACTTGGGAATAAAACTCGAACTGGCTCAAGGTTCCCCCTGGTGTAAACTTATTACAGAAGTTTGTTGCTTTACTCACACTCAAGAATCGCCGGTGGAAGTGCATAGGTTTGCGATCGCATCCCATGCGAACATCCGCTTCGACAATGGCCAGGAACTTGATACGACAATTCGCTTCACCCAAAGACAGGATGGTAGTTCAGCATCTGTGGGATTTTCTCAATCTGTTGACGGTTTAGTATTTCGCTTTTGTATTCCACCCAATTTCAACATCAGTCCCAGCGATTTTAATCAAGAGAAAATTCGGGCGTTTCGCACGGCATATTTCCGATATGGGGTATTGACAGATGCGAGATTGTGTGAATTAACAAATGTCTTTCAACGGGAATGGCTTTATCAAATATATATATCGATGCTTACCGCCCGCGCCTTGGCAGACCAAATCTACCTACCTGAAGCTTTTGAGACGCTTTTAGGTGGAAATATGGGTCAAGAAATGGCAAGGGTTCTAGACAATATCTTCCAAACCTTGAACGTCGAAGAAACCCTACTGGAAGAAGGGGAATCTGCACCGGAACAAATTCAGGGACGGCAGAGGGTACATGATAGGTTGCTGGCACTTGGCAACGCAGACATAATCCAAACTATATTAAATGACCTTGCACCGATTCTCTGGTCAGAACCTGATGAAGAGTGGCACTCTTGGGCAGCATTACGTTTTAAAGCGACCTTGGGAGGGGCGCTACTGGATGCTTGCGGGCAATTGTGTCCCCACTTTGATTTGGGCGATCTGATTTTAGATATCGATCCTGGCCCGCGTCCACCAGATGCACCTGCTATTTCAGAGGGAGTAGAGGAAATCTGGATAACTGAATCTACCATTGGTGGTGGTGGGGTGATTGAGGAAATCTTGCGGCGCTATGCTGCTGATCCGGCGAATTTTTTCCGCTTGGCGGGGAGTGCGCTGGAACCTGCGGATTTTGAGATTGTGGACTCGGAACTGACGCGGTTACTGGAGTTAACTCAAACCAGTGCAGATGTTGCCGATGCAATGGCAGATGTGCGGTTAGCCGAAAGACATAGTGAATTAAAACAAGCTAGCGATCGCCTCCGCAAAGTCCTGTCCTCTGAGGGGATTTTGGTAACGCATCCGGTGATGACTGCAATAAACGCACGGGTTTTGCGTCCTGGAAGTACCCCGGAAACCGATAAACTACTGCTGGATTTGATTCGTTTGTGGCATCAAGAAGAAGCGCGTTTAGGTATTGAAATTGATGCGCGGGTGTTTGCCTATGTCGCCAGCAACGATGACAAGTTGGATCGGGCGTTGTCGCATCTTGGTTTAGTGCAGCCTAATCCCTATTGGCGGTTTCAAGTGATTTATGGGCTGTTGTGGGCGAGGGGAAATATTATTCGTTCTCGCACCTTATCTTCCTATAATCCCTTTGCTGTGGTTGCCGATGCTGATAGAGAAATTTTACTGGATGTTTTGCAAGTGGGCGATCTTACAGTTTGGCTGAATGAACCCAACTGGCGGGAACAGGTGGAGGAAGCGTTTAAGCAAGGTGCATCGGTTTCGCTGATAGCGCCTCCTGATGCGAGAGGAGATTTAAAGTCAGCTATTTTGAGTTTAGCAGTCGAACCAATGGAACTTGGGTTTTTGCAGGTTTATCCATTGGTGGAGGGGGTGCAGAGGTATCCGCGAGGGTTTGGGGTGAGGCTGCGAGTGCGAGAAACGGTGCAGTGATAATCTGCTTGAAGATAAAGTTTGAGCATCCAACACAATATGGATATTAACCAACAAAAAGAACAATTTAGCATCAGCTATATTAGAGCGATCGCTGCCGTTGCAGGTTATTCTTTATATAGACCAGAAGTTGATAACGACAGCGTAGATTTAGGCATAGTCAGTAGAGGTGGTACAGGTAAAATCCTTCATTCAACGCATTAGTTTTGGAGACTTGCCATGAAAGTTACTATCAAAGATAGTGAAATACTCAAAAGTGTTAACCCTGATGTGCTACAGGCACACTTGCTAGCTACTGGTTGGCATGAAACAGGGCGTATATATAATAATGCCGGGGCAATTTGGCGACTGAAAAAAGATGCCGCCGATGAATATGAAATCTTGTTACCTCTTCAACATAGTTTAGGAGATTATGCTGAAAGAATCAGCGATATATTAAAAACATTAGAGATAGTAGAAAATCGTGATCAAGTTGATATATTAAGTGAATTTATTACCAACTATCCCAATTTCACCGTACAAGGTGTAGTTATGCAAATTGCCACTCCTCAAATTGATAAACTGAGTGGAGAAATTACTTTGCTATGTACAGTTTTTGATAAATTGCAAGAAATTCAAACTGAACTAGCAGACCATGATTATATCTTAGCGATTAAAGCCTATCAGGAGCGTTTACCAATTCGCTGCACAGGTGATTTAGTCAGAGAAGATAATCGTTTTATACTTAAAAATCCTCAAAATTTGCAAATTGATAAAATCTAACTCCAGCCTATCAATATTTTTAGGTTTTTTCTAACTGAGTTCTGATTATGAAAGTTGTAAGGGAAACTGTGCAGTGATATTAAATTCAATAGCTGAGGGACAAGTATTTATCAGGACAAATCAATAGTTTTGTTTTTATCTTTTTTACTAGTATCAATATTTCCTTGCAAATCAGCTTCTCCAATATGAAATCCTCTTTTATCAAAAACTTCTAAGTGAGCAGCTTCACCATAATGTAAATTATCTACATACCAATACATTCCTGTAAGCAATTCACAATAAATACATCTGCCGTCATACTTCCGCGAATTTTTTTGAAATCTTGTAGTGTCTCGTAAAATTGTTTGTTCATCTCTTGGAGGTTCAGTAACATCTAAAGAATATTCTAGTGAGCCTAGATTTAATTTATTTTCTAACCAATATTCCAGTGCTGGTTTACTATCAACACCATCTATACATATCTGATTGTCTTCCATATTATTTTTAATCACTGTAATTAAACAACAGTTAATAATATGTGGGTGAGTGATTTTAAAACTAGAATTAATAAAATTAACTAACAGATATTCTTTATTACTATTTTGACTTTTTCGTTCAGCTACTTCTGCCAAAGAAGTATCACTAACATTTTTATAATCATTGTCAATAGTGAAGCAATCAAATAAGTCTTCTGAAGAATGCAACTTCTCTCTACGCCATTCTTTAGGATTTGACTTATTGAATACGACATTAATAAAAGCAGTTCTTAAGGATTTATCTTTCAGTTGGTTAAGACTAGCATTGAAACTAGATCCTTTGATTGCTTCATAGTTAGCATATATATTGCTATCTTCTTTATAAAGTTCTTTATCTTTTATTTTTTGATTGATTAATTCAAAAATCGAATTAAAAATTTTTATAGCATCCCGGAATTCTGCCTCTGTCATAAACTGTCCTTCTAGGGATACTTCGTTAATAAATATTTCCATTACTTACATTCCAAAAAGCCGAGAGAAATCTTTATCCATTTGGTCAAAAAATCCTTCTGGCCATTCTTCAATCCCTCCGTTTGGCTGGACAGGGATTTGCACTACTGGCTGTTCTGGATTTTGCTGGAAATATAATATACTTAAATCGTCTGGAGTGACAATTTTATCAAGAACAGCTATCCGCAGAGCATTCAAGATGTGATCGCTGTGTGATTCAATAAAAACTTGTACACCACAACTGCTAACTCTAGCTAAAAATTGAGCTAATCGGGATTGCGCTCTTGGATGCAAATGTGCTTCTGGATTTTCTACGATTAATATTTCACCTGGTTGAGCAATCAATCCTGAAACAACAATAGGCAAAATGCAATGGTATCCAAACCCAACATTAGCTGGTTTAAAACGCTCTTTTGAGTTACTCGTATTAAATAAAAGTTCGAGTATATTACTGTCAGAACTAGGAATTTCGACCTTTGCTCCATTAAAAATTTCGTTAAGCCATTCTTCTGTTTGAGTATATAAAGTCTTGGCATCTTGACCTAGACATAACTTTTCATTGATTAAATCATCTCTCTTTTTATAGAGTAAGTTAACTGTAAATTCTCCTTTTGCTCCTACATTTGGAAATTTGTTCAAAGTAGCTTTAGGATAAAATTCTTGTGGGCCTAAACGGTCTGCTGAAATGTAATGTATCTTGTAAAAGTACAGAGATTTATGCAACGAATATACATCCAATCTGAGGCTGTATTTTTCTGGGGTTTTAAAATCATATCCCTCACCATAGAAAGGTAATAAATTAATAAGACGACAAGATCCTGTTCTTTCCGGTACTAGCGCTGGTAATTCACCTTGGTTTCCTTCATCAAAATCAAATCTATTTAGATTCAAAATATTTGAATCTTTAATCTTTTTGTATACTCCTTCAAATCCATAATCAGATTTTTTTCTATTGAAATTTATGATCACTTGATCAGAAAAAGTAATATTGCTTATCTGAGCTACCATATCATCTTCAAAATTTTCCTCAAAATCATATTCTGCATAGCCGTGAAGTTTGAGATTATCTTCTTGATTAGGATTCAGAATATGTTTATCTTCATAATGGTAGATAAATTTGATTGATTCATTTCTGGAAATACTACTGTTTTTAATATCTGTAAAGCTACCTAAGTTTACACAACTACCATTTAATACAACTTGGGACGCACTATCATTATGCTCAATAGATTGCCTCATTAATAGCAAAGACTGAAGAAGCGTAGACTTACCACATCCATTTATTCCTGTTAACAGAGTTATTTGACTTAATAGGAAAGATGTTCTTTCTTTAAAAACTTTAAAGTTTTCTAAGTCTATTTGTGTAAGCATTATACATTTCCTAAAACTTCTTGTGCAAGTTTAAATCTAGTAATTACTTTAGCTTTACTACTCGTAGCATATCTTATAGCATCAATATATTCTGGATTTTGTAGTAACTTATCAAAGTTGTCTTGAATATTTTTTTTCTGGGTTTGTAAAAAATCATCACTATTAATTGAGAAAAAGTAGGAAACAGATTCAAAAATAGCAATATTTATTCTTCCTCTCCTTTCCGGTGTAGGGAGACGGAAGTTTCTTTTACCAAAAAAATCAAAACTTAAATTCATAACTCTCATGAAATCATTTTCTAAAATTTTTATTTCTTCTTCTGTCATTAGATTAACTTTTTTCATTGCATTCTCCAAAAAATCGCTTAATTTACCTTGATATTCTGTTTCGTAATCAAAAATTTTAAATGCTAAGTAGCGCAAAATAGCTTCTCTATCTTTCATTCTTTTAGGAGATATTCCATAATCAATAGCTCTTTTAAAATAATCTTTTTCTGATAGTTCTTTGAGAAGTTTAGTAGATTTTCCTGAAAAAATACCGTTTCGGACTTCTTGACGCTCAAGATATGTCCCAGCCGTATTAATTCTATTAAAAATATCGTAAACAACTTTGGCTGGTACGGAAGGTTTAATAATGTATATATAAAGTTTTTTATCTTCTATTCTTGTTTGATAATCACCCGGTAAATCTTTGAGTTTTGAAAAATTATAATCATTCAGATCAGTTAAAGCTTCTAAGCCTGTTAAGTTAAATTCATCATTGACAAATTCGTGTAATGTGGAGATTCTTTGTAATCCGTCTACAATAATATACTTACCTTCTACAGTTTGATTAACATACAAAGGAGGTAATGGAAAGTTAAGAATTACTGATTCAATGAAATTACTTTTCTTTTCTGGTGTCCAAACTAAATTACGTTGAAAATCAGGATCAATAATCAATTTTTTATCATCATATTTTCTCATTAACTCAAAAACTGTTTGAAGGTCTCCTCTAATGTCAATATCTGCTTGAGTTGGGTCATAAGGATACAACCCCCCATTATCACTTCTATCTTCTTCAGCAGTATCCTCATCTTTTTCAATTACATCACTATCTTGTACTTCAATATCCATTTATCTTTACTCCTTTTGCTGGCTGATATACACGATATTGTTGGGACTTGCAGTGGATCTTAAAGCACCTGATAATTTGATTATGACAAAAAATAATCATTTAGGTCATAAATGATGACTAAAGCAACGCTCAATACTCAAAACCCTGAAATCACGATAAACTACATCGCTCATCTATTACAGCAGTTAACTGACGATTATAAAAGCACCAAAGAAGAACGAAAAAAATTAGCTTCTCTATCACCCGCTTCTGATGAAGAATTTACTGTTTTAGAGGAAATCGAACTGTTAACAGTCGATATCCGAGGCTATGCCAGTCAAATTCAGGCAAGGGGTAGGATTGAAAATGAACAGCAGGCTATTGAGCGTTTGCAAACTATGCACGTCTTTGATGTTCCTGCTATTGCTCAATTTTACTTTGTCACCGATGGAGACTACAAGCAAATAAAAGCTTATATTAGAATGCTCGATTACTTACGCTTGCTGATTTTAGAATATTTGCGCTCATGCCAAAATTTACAACAAGAATCTGCTCAAATTGAATAAAATTAAATGCCATCCCGCTATATTCACTCCCGCCTAAGTTCCCGCCAAATCCCTGACTTACTCCAAACAATCTTCGTCGCCGAACTTATCACCCCCAGCCAATGCGTGTGGCTTGTTTCCCCGTGGATCTCTGACATCCCCGTTATCGATAACACCGCCAACACCTTCCTTTGCTTAGAACCCTCATGGAGTCGTTCCCGCATTCGCCTCTCCCAAGTCCTCGCCACCCTAGCCGAACGGGGAACGACTGTACACATTGCTACCCGTCCCGACTCTCACAACCACAGATTTATTGAACAAATCAAAGGCAAAACTGACTATCAGGACGTTCCCGTGCGATTCCACATTACCGAAGAACTCCACGCAAAAGGTATCCTGGGAGATGGGTATTATCTTGCAGGTTCGATGAACTTCACCTACAACGGCATTACAGTCAATGAGGAAGTTGTAACTTATGAAACATCCTCAGAAGCGATCGCTGAACAACAGTTGATTTTTACTAACCGATGGGGAGGGGCGTAATACTAGGCTGTTGACTTTGTGCCTTTTTAGAGGGTAAAAATTCATGCAGTTTCCGTGTCGTCAATATTGGCTGAAAATAAAGTTCTTCTTTTGGAAAGCGTAGATTGTCCAAAAACTTCAGAAAGCCATTTTTCAACATCTG
>JBBSCU010000003.1:0-50853 GCA_038249935.1 Chroococcales cyanobacterium | reverse complement strand
GGGCGGGTTTCCCGACTTGAGCGTTAGCGACGCAGGAGCGTCACTGGCGTTGTGTTAGCAAGGAGAGTACGGCACCAAACCCTTGATAATGGTGCGTTACGAACTTCGTTCTAACACACCCTACAATACCTAATTTTGTTCAAAAATCAAATAGGAGTCCTATATATGAGCTAATTACTTGAGCGAATCCAGTGGTTCACAAAAATTGTTCACGCCTTGCTTGAGGACATATATCAAAACTGGCGTTGCCAAAATCTTAGGAAACGTCGGTACTGTTTTTAGATGTTCTATCATCTTTTGAAGAGAACCATTAAGCAAGTCTTCCCGATATCCTTGTTCGCAAATGACCGCACGCCATTTTCTAGCCAAAGCATCTAACCACTCTGAATTGGCTCTTTCGGGTTGTTGTCCTGCCCGGATAGCTAGCGTCATCGCTGCATCTTCCAAATCTCCGTCACAGTCTTCAATTAAATCCAGCGCTTCCATATCGCTGGGATCATCTGCCAATTGAGAGCGAAACTGTGCAATTTCTTGCGATGTTACTTTAGTCATGAATCTTTGACAAGGCGAGCGATGCCTACGGCGGTAAACTACGAACATTCAGTTATGTTAGTCCAATTTTGACGCTCGGAGTTACTGGCTCTCCAAAATGAAAGTTTTGGCTTGAGATTGTAACGGAAAATTAACTAAGGAATGTGGATTAAATAAAGTGCAAAAGTAGGGTGTGTTAGCGGAGCGTAACGCACCATTCCAAGTTAAATAAGAATTGCACGTTATTAAATTTGCGTTCCTAACAATATTTTTGAAATTCACAAATTGTCGCTGATGGTTGCTAATTAACTTTGTCTTCAGTGTCTTAATACAACATTTCATTAATTCGTAGCGAATTCTCTGTGTACCTCTGCGCCACTTTACGTTTAAATTTCAACCCTCAATTAGCCACGATTTTACGCAAAGGTGTACTTAACTCGTTTTAATATTCTTCTTGCTCGTTTTCCTTTACAATAAGCGCTCAGACCTGTTCCAATATAGCTTTTAATACCAAAAAGCCCCTAGTTAAGTAATTACACTTAATATAGAGGCTTCTGGGAGCTTTTCAGAAAAAACGCTACTGGACTTTATGATGCCCTGAAGGCAGGTACAAATTGCATCACAAAACACAACACCAGTCAAAAGTATTGACCAGTTTCGACTAACTAGCGTAACGCTCTGGCGGTAACAGACCTTTGTAACTGAGCTAAAGCGCGGTTGTAATCCAAAATTGCTGTGACTCGATTACCTTCAGATCTTGTGAGATCGTTTTCAGAGTTAATGACATCAGTTTGAGTGCCTACACCAGCTTGGAATCGCAAACGAGCTAAACGTAAAGCTTCTCTAGCTTGTTCTAAAGCGGTATTAGCGGTTTGAACATTCTCTAAACTAGATTGCTGGGTAGAAAAAGCTTGTTCTACCTCAAAGCGAATTTGGTTGCGCCGTTCAGCAAATTGAGTTTCTGCGATCGCAATATTAACTCTTGACTGATTTGCCCTTGCTCTTGATGCTCCCCCATCATACAAATTTAGGGTTGCCCTGACTCCGATTGAATAACCATCAGTAATGCTGATTTCATCATCGAATTGATCTAGTAGGTTGTAGCTGGCTACAAAATTAACTTGAGGGCCTAGCTCTGCAAGGGCTTGTCGACGCTGTTGCTCACTAATATTGCGTTGTGCTAACTGCTGTTGCAGTTCCGGGCGATTTTGAAAAGCCAGCACAATACTTTGTTCTAGCGTTGGGTTCCAAAGACCAGCCAATTGCACAGGGTCAGCCGCACTGATATTTACTGCCTGTGCCAAACTCAACCGAGTTGCTAAACGACGACGGGCAATTTGCTGCTGGGATCTAGCGTTAGTCAGGTCTTGTTGGGCATTTGCTAAATTCACTTGCGATCGTAGCACATCGAACCGCGTACCAACCCCAGCTCGCTCAAGAGCTTCTGCATCGCGTAAACTAGCCTCGGAGTTCTGCACAGCCGACTGGGCAATGCGTACTTGTTCATCCGATTGTTGCAAGTTGTAGTACTCAGTGGCAACATTCAGGCGGATTTCCTCAGACCGAGTTTCTACAGCAAACTCATTGACACGTACCTGTTCTCTAGCTGCATTTCTACGGGCTTTACTTAACCCAGAGGTATATAGTTCATAGCTCAGTTGTGCCTGACCGTTAAAAGATGTACCAGCGTCATCTGGAGATGATATACCCGTCTGTCGTTCTTGTAGTTCCGACGAGAGCTGACCATTAGCAGACTGACTTCGAGTGATATCACTGCTCACACTAACACTGGGCAATAAACTAGCTTCTGCCTCGCGTAGGGCATATCGACTGCGTTCTAGTTCTAATAGGGATACCTGTAAATCCCGATTGTTACGCCGTGCGAGTTCCAGAGCTTGTGCCAAAGTAATTGGCTGATTTTCCTGGAGTGTCACTTCTGCCGGTTTGGTGGGAAATTGCAGAGGATTGGAGTTAGGAATCAGGTTTTCAGGAATTTGCACCGGCCCTGAGGTTGCAGGAGTTACGATTCCCGGTAGAGTGGGAGATTGCATCGGAGTATTACTCTGAGCTATGCGATCGCTAACACCATTTTGTTGTAAACCTGACAACAGTTTCGCTGCTCCAACACCTGTGGCTGAAGTTTGCAAAAATGTCTGTAACTGAGTAACAGAATTTATCTTTTGAACCACTGGCTGCTGTGAAGAAGACAGTGACAAAATTTGTTTCTGGACAGAAGGGGGTTTTGAAGTGTAGTTGGGAACTACTAACCTCTTTAATTTCTCCCTATAAGTGCTGGAATTACTCTGTTTTTGGTTACTTTGAGCAAAACGGCTGACATCTAGCTGTTGGGAAGGATTAGAGGTAGTTGTCAAACTGAAAAATCTACCTTGATCTTTCTTAAGTAGTTGTTTTATTGGCACACCAGTATTTTCAGCCATAAATACTGGAATACTCTTATTACTTAAAAGCTTCACACCAAGTTTAGTGAAACCAAAAGTAGGCGCTGGGGTTGGAACACTAACATCTGCACTATTAGGTAATTGCGTATTCATGATATCCACAACTGAGTCTTGACCATAAGCAGAAGTCAAAACACTAGGAGAAGATGCCATCTGTACCTCAGTTACTTTCACAGTACCAGCCCAAGCAGGCTGAGTTGTTAAGACCGCTGCCGTCACACCAGGTAAGAAGCTATAAAATAATTGCTGTCCTTTCACCGCATCCCCTCACACGAAAATCAATCTAGCGGCAGAAACCTTTCTTCACCACAGAATATAGCACGATACTAAACTTAGGAAAGATTATACTACGATACTAAATTTAGGGTTCGGAACTCTGTTTGTCTTCAAAACGCCTAACAATGCGAGAAAGTTCCGCCTTTTCATCGATACTAACGCGAGTAGGAGCACCGCTGATAATCCGTTCGTAGTTTCGGAAAGAATCTTTAATATCGGGACCGTCAGCAGTGATATTATACTCACGAATCCCCTTATCATGCCAAGAGCCTCTCATTTTAAATACGTTAATTGCCCGCGACATTTCTCCGCGAATTTCTACGTATTGTAACATGATAATTGTATCGGTAATCGTGGAAATATGAGAGTCACTAATGGAGTGCGCTCCCAGAAATTGGTCAGTTGTGTTGGTAAAGAAACCAGTAATTTCTTCTTGTTTAGCATAACCCGTCACACCAATTACAAACTGCCGAAATGCATTATTGCTTACCCCTCTAGCTAATGCTGATAAGGAATCAATGGCGATGCGAGCTGGTTTGAAGATAGCAATTTCTGACTTAATAATTTGTAAATGGTCTTCTAAACCAGTCGATTCAGGATAGGTACAAATTATTTTGAGTAAACCTTGATGTTCTAATTCTTCAAAATCAATTCCCCAAGAGGAAGCATTGCGAGATAGTTGAGCGCGTGATTCTTCATAAGCAAATAATATCGCCTGTTCACCATTGAGGCAGCTATCTTGAATAAACTTACTTACTAATAGGGTTTTCCCAGTGCCAGTGGCTCCTGTTGCTAAAATAATTGAATCTTTAAATAAACCACCGCCGCACATTTCATCTAAGGTTTTGACACCAGAAGATACCCTGACATTAGAAGACCGTTGAGTTAAACGCATTGCTGCCAGTGGGAAGATGTTAACTCCTTTATTGGTGATAGTAAAGGGATACTCTCCTTTCATGTGAGTTGTGCCGCGTAATTTGAGAATTTCAATTGTGCGACGGCGACGTTCTCCTTCTAAAACGTTGCGAACAATTACGACATTATCGGAAACAAATTCTTCTACTCCAAAAGATGCAACTGGCCCATATTCTTCACTACGTTCAGTGGTAATTATAGTGGTGACATTCAGTAATTTGAGACGTGCTACCAAACGAAAAATCTCGCGCCGCACTACTCCCATTGCTTCATACTGCTGAAATACTGCTGTTATTGAGTCGATGGAAACTCGTCTAGCTTTATATTTGCGAATGGCATATTGCAAGCGTTCAATGAGTGCAGAAAGGTCAAAATTACCAATGATATCTTGACCTTCTGGATCGGGAGAGGCATCGAGAATAAACAATTTACCTTCTTCAATGAGGCGTGACAGGTTCCACCCAAAAATATGAGCGTTTTTAATAATATCACTGGGTGATTCTTCAAAGGTGACGAATACTCCGGCTTCATCAAAGTAGGTAATACCGTTATAGAGAAACTGAAGAGATAATAAAGTTTTTCCTGTACCTGATGTGCCGCTTACCAAAGTAGTTCTATCAACAGGTAAACCACCGTGACTAATATCGTCAAACCCCTCGATCATCGTGCGAATTTTCTCTATACCCTCAATTAGCGGTGGTTTCTTTTGTTCTATTGGCTCGTTTTCACTCATTGCTTAATAACAAATGGGTATTAAAATAATTCGTAATTACAAATTTTTTATGATTAAATTTTTACTTACTCTTCAAAATCTACTTCACTTAGTTCTTCATAGAGCAAATCTAATCCAATCAATACTCTTTCTCTATCTGAAAGATCCCCGATAATTTTGCGAACGGGTGGAGGCAAAATTTTAGCTAATGTTGGTGTAGCCAATATTTTATCTTCTTCTGCTAGTTGTGGGCTTTTCAGCACATCGATCACTTTCAAAGCATAAACACCTTCAAACTCCTGTTCTAAAATGTCTTTGAGGGTTTTTAATGCCCGGACTGAGTTAGGGGTGTTCCCTGCTATGTAAAGCTTGAGAACGTAGGTCTTTCTAGCTTTATTCATATATTTTCAGGCTAGTCAGGAGAATATAAATACAAAATGCGATCGCCTTTGGCGTTGATGGTGCGATTAGTCGGAAGATTCTGCCAAATTGAACATCGATAATTTAATTTATTTAGAAATCGAACATCTATATAGTTCGCATAGGTTAGCCAGAATATCTATTAATGTTAGGCGGTAATCAAGTAACGTTTCATTGCTCCTTCCTTCTAATTTTAGCTGGTGAGAAAATTCTTCAATTATTTCCATGTGAATTTCGATAATTCGAGGCACAGAAATATTAGCATAAAATATAGTATTTATAAATTTATCAATTTTTCCTTTGAGTGTTTTGTCTGTGGTAAAGTAATGTATAAGAATCATGCTGTAATCTAATTTCAGCTGTTTTAATAACCCTTGTCGTTCTGCTGGAGTCATATCCTGGAAGTGCTGCTGGCTTTTTTGCGTGTGGCTGGCAAATACATAGAGATACTTGTCAGTGAATGACTTACTTGAGTTTTGTTGCAGCCAATTGGGCAAATAATTGATTTTTCCAGAAGTATTTGCAGCAGCAGGTAGGTAGCACAATTGGACTATAATCGCGTCCATAAACTCACACACCCACGCGCTCAAACCTTTTTGCTTGGCTAGGTCAGTTAGATTAGCTAAGTACTTGTTAACATCAAGTTGCTGAATCAATATCGGTAATAACATTTATTATTTATATATCTCCTTGACCGCCTTGACCAAGAAACTTGGAGTCATAAGTGTGGCAAGGGCTTCTAAGGTAATACTGGGTGTGTAGTAAAGTTGTAATAACAGTCGGTGTTAGCAGATACTCCTAGCCACTGAATAATCTGGTGTCGTAACTAAGTGGGTCTTTGATAATAGTCTATGTGTCGGCATAGCAAGACAGAGTAACTAATTTATTATTTGTATATCATAAATAGATAGATTTTTTTATTTTGCTCCTTAATAAGATAGTTAAACGAACTTAAAGAGTTGTCGTATTCTAAATCATTATAATTCCTCAAGGTTCTAAAGCGAATCTTTGGAGCCATAATTGTTTTAGCTGTTGCTATCGATAAGGAGTTTAAACACCAGTAATACACTGGTCAAGCTAGTTGCGAGAAACGAGGAGGGGCAAAAGTCAAGGCTACTTCTCAAAAAAATGCAAGGGACGCAAGTAAGTGTCCGTGAGGACAAATTTAATTGTTTGAATGGTGTTGAAATCGTAACCAGAGTTGCTTATATGAGTCTTCTTAGAGGATATGGCTTCAGGCGAAAAGACCATCGGCAGTTAACAGATGGTAATGCCGGAGGTTTCCACAGGAAGAATGACCCCCAAAGCCTTATGTCAATGCTAGATTACCCGCTTTATGACTTTCAGGCAACCGTACCTAGCTGCCTCCAAACAACTACTCTGGCAGTGGTGCTGGAGATTTTTGAGCAAGAGCAGTGCGATCGCTTGGTAGTAGTGAATCAACAGCAATTCCCTATAGGATTGCTGCATTCTGCCCGTTTAATCAAAAAATTATTAGCATCTAGTGACGATAAAAATCTAAATTTACAGCAATCGCTCTCTATCTGGGGTCAAGCTTTCATTGAGCCAATACAGACCATAGCAGCTTCTGATCGTGTAGAGCAATTGATCTGGCGTTTGAGTGAGCAAGAAATCCCCAAAAACCAGAGCTTAGATTGGGCGCTGATTGACTCTGATGGTCAATATTTGGGGCTTGTGGATAACTCACGCTTGTTGCGATCGCTAGCTAAAGAACGTATGGCTGGGTTAAGCTCAGACACCCAGAGGTCGTCTGGTGTGCAAACTTACTCACGACAGACGCAAAATGAACCCAAGCCATTAGGACACCAGCCACTGATCCAACTGCTGGAAAGATTGCCTTGGCCTTTAATGTTGCAAACAGGTACTGGCGAGGTTATAGCACAAAATCCTGCTTGGTGGCAACAATTAGGAACTTTGAAAGATCCAGAAGGCGTTAGGCAACAGATGGAGGCAATACTTGCCCCTACCCGCTCCAAAAAACTACAATATGTTACTCAACGGGCAATCAAAGTTCATCCCAATGGCAGGGAGAATGAGGATAGTGGCGAACAAGAACCGACTCAGCCAGAAACACCCGTAGAGCCTGTATATAGTCGGTGCTATTTGGATGGTCAGGTGGATACTTGTACCTGCGTTGTCGAAGTGCAAAATGGTCAAGAACAAATCTGGCAGTTTGCCAAAATCCCGTTAGATAGTCCTGAGTTTCAAGTCATGAGTGGTGAGTCAGCACTCCCCACTCAGCACTCAGCACTCAGTACTGATCTGTGGTTAGTCTTAGCTACTGACGTAACTGAGCAGCAGCAGCTTTGCAAAGAACTAGCAGCGAAGAATGCTGATTTAATTCAACTAAATCGGTTAAAAGACGAGTTTTTGGCTTGTATTAGTCATGAACTCAAAACTCCCCTAACTGCCGTTTTAGGATTATCGCGGTTACTCGTAGATCAGCAGTTGGGAGAACTCAACGAGCGTCAATCCCGTTATGCAGGACTGATCCATCAAAGTGGACGCCACCTGATGAGTGTGGTTAATGATATTTTGGATTTGACCCGCATGGAGACGGGACAAATGGATCTGACCCTGACTACGGTGAAAATTCAGGCGGTGTGCGATCGCGCCCTATCGGAGGCCAAAGCCATCCACACTCAAACCAGCAAATCCACAGACACTCCCTCAATTCAAAATACCCGTTTATCTGCTTCCCAATTCAACCTCTCCATTGAACTAGGCTTAGATCAAATGGTGGCAGATGAATTGCGCTTGCGCCAGATGTTAGTACACCTGCTTTCCAACGCCTTTAAATTCACTGAAATATCTGGTGAAATTGGGCTGCGGGTGAGTCGTTGGGAAGGATGGATTGCCTTTACAGTTTGGGATACAGGTATTGGCATTCCCGAACACCAGCAACATTTAATCTTTCAAAAATTCCAACAACTAGAAAATCCCCTCACCCGCCAGTTTGAAGGCACTGGTTTAGGGCTGGTATTAACACGGGCTTTAGCTCGCCTTCACGGAGGAGATGTCAGCTTTTTATCTCGTGAAGAGAAAGGAAGCCAGTTTACACTGTTACTGCCGCCTAGTCCCCCCAAAATCGGCTTTTCTGAGCCAGATATGGGAACCAAAGAAGACGAAAAGACACGAGATCAACAAACACAGGAAATCCTCGCAGCTGCTCGTCAGCAGATTAATACGCCCACACAGCATCATCCCATTAGTTCGCAAAGATTGGTCTTGATAGTCGAGGCAGTAGGCCGATATATTGAAGATTTGACCGAAAAACTCAAAAGTCTAGGATATCGGGTAATGATTGCGCGATCGGGGACAGAAGCAGTCGAAAAAGCTCGGCGCTTGCAACCAATAGTCATATTTTTGAATCCGTTGCTGCCTCTGCTCTCAGGCTGGGATGTGCTAACCTTACTGAAATCTGACACCGCAACTCGTCATATATCCGTAATTGTGACAGCGACGGCTGCTGAAAAAGATCAAGCATTTGCTAACCGAGCCGATGGTTTCTTAAGCTTGCCAGTAGAGCATCAGGTCTTGGCACCACTCCTCGAAAAATTGTGTACTATACAAAGAGTTCCGCAACTAGGGTTAGACAACAGCGCAATTATCCCAACTAAAACACCATTGCGAATTCTCCGGTTGGTGAATCCCCAGTTGGAATCGGTTAATCCTCACCCCTCACTTCGACAACATCGGGTGATTGAAGTAGATGACTTAGATCAAGCAGAACTATTGGCGCGGGTATGGCAGTTTGATGTCATTTTGCTAGATGTAGAAAGTACTACTGCTCAAACTTACCTGCAACAACTAATTCAGCACCCACGTTTGGCGGCTATACCACTGGTTACTTGCGATGTCGCAACCACTTTAATAGCTTCTCAGATACCAGAGTTATCTGTATTTCCTTACTTAACGCCATTGGGTACAGACAACAATACTCGTACTGAGAAAACAGATGCCTTATTATCAGTATTACAAATTGCCTCTGGTGTCTGCTGCCCTCCCAACATCTTAGTAGTGGATTTGACAATGTTGCGTGATTTACCACAGGTAAGACGCAAGCAGGTAAAAGGTTACACTTCAGAAAAAAATGGCTCAATCAGTAGTGAAACTGCCGAACGCGGAGCTGAGTGGTTCCAAGCTTTAATTCAGTATCTTCAAACAGCAGGGTTAAAAGCGGCGATGAGTCGCTGTTGGGCAGAAGTTTTACAACAAATCCGTCACCAAAGCGTTGACTTGCTGCTAATTTGCTTAGGAGAATCCGCTATTCACAAAGACGTGCTAAAAGCACTGAAAATATTGGGAGATTCGCCTTTCAAGTTACCACCAATTTTAGTACTCAATCAGCGATTAAATCGCTCGGAAGTGAGTTCACAATCTGGGGTAGCTGACGAGAAAATTAACCAGCAGAAGAAGAATGCTTTGGAATCAATAGAAACTGTTGTGGGTGCGATCGCTACTCAGATATTACCGCGATCGATATCAATGGAAGACCTCTTAAACCAGATCAATCAAGCTTTAGCCATCAACGGTAAAAATGGTAAATGTTAATGAGGTCATTGGTCATTGGTCATTAGTCATTGGTTATTCACAAAGGATAAAGGACAAATGACTAATGACAATTTAACAGTTTTACGATATATCTATTTTTTCATTTTTCTTTTTCTTAAAAGGAACTCGAATCAAATTATAAGCACCCTTGGTAGATAAACTCTTGTAATCATCTGGCTGTAAGTCCATTTGTAAAAACTTTTTCTGTTCAGCCAACAGCAGCAGTGAGCGAGGTTGTAGTGCCTTTGCAGCCTGGTTTTGAATATGCTCTACAGCCTCTTGGGGAAATCTTAAATAATTGACGTGGATGTGGCTGTAAAATACTACACTAGGCTTTTTGAAGCCAAGCATGATCAATTCTTCACCTGGTTGTTTTGCTTCGAGGATGACCGCAGACAACTCTCTCAAGGGTAATTGACGTTCCCGATCAATGAAAAACGAAGCAGGACTCAAGACAAAAATTAAAAACGCTACAAACCCCAGCAAATTAATACTGATGCTATAGTCCCAGCGGTGACTCAGTATTAAAGCTCCAACTAAGACAGCACAAACCAGCCAAATTGTACCTCCTATGACTGGTAAACCAGATTGTTGAATTAGTTCGTGCAAGTTAGGTATAGCTGGATCAGTACCTAATATTTGAGTTATATTAAATAGTGCTGCTGCCAGAAGGGATAGAAAAGCGACATTTATCCAACCACTTACCCGGAGAAAAGGCGAGGATAGAGGAATTGTTCGCTTTGCTTCTGTATCTTGAAAAAGGTCGCTCCATAACAGTGCCACTAAGATGGCTGCTGCTGGCATTAAAGGCAATACATAGCTAGGGAGTTTGGTGACAGCAATGCTAAAAAAGCTAAAGATACTAGCGAACCAGAACCAAGCAAATAAACCAAATTGCTGAAAACGTTCAAGAGATCGCCAATGCGATCGCTGCCAAAACTTTAACCTAACTATCGCCACTGGTAGATATACTGAGTATGGTGCAAAGCCCACCAGCACGATTAAAAAGTAAAAATACCAAGGTGCTGAGTGACCATTAACTACTTCTGTGAAGCGTTCCAGGTTGTGATAACCAAAAAAGGCGTTAATATAATTCCAGCCATTGCGCCAAATGACTAATGCATACCAAGGTACTGATAGACCGATAATTATCAGCATACCCACGAGGAGACGCATTTCCCGTAACACCTCTCGTAGTTTTCCCAAGTACAGCAAAAAGACACCAACAATTAGCCCTGGTAAGACAATTCCCACTGGGCCTTTAGTCAAAATTGCGCCAGCAATCAACACATAAAAAGCTAAATACCACTTATTAAGGAATTGGGCATTGGGCATTGGGCTTTGGGCATTGGGCGTTGGGCGTTGATCAATAATCAATAGTTCTTCTTCCCCTACTCCCTGCTCCCTACTCCCTGCTCCCTGCTCCCCATTCCCTCCCTTCCCTGCGTATCCGAGAAAGAAACATAACAAAGCTGATGCTATGCATCCAGTAAGCAGCATATCTGAAACGCCAGTTCTCGCCCAAATAATCGTTTCGGCATTGAGCGCCATGAGTGCTGCTGCCACAAAAGCTGTTAAGTAGCGGCGAGTAGGACGTGAAACTTGCTCTAATTCGTCTTGTTTAGCCAAATACCACTGTACGGTGTAAAAACCCAAACAAATTAAGCCAAATGCAGCGATCGCAGAAGGTAAGCGGACTGCCCACTCATTCACTCCTATAATTGCATAGGCGATCGCCTGACACCAATAAATTAAAGCAGGTTTATCGAAACGAGTCTCACCATTGAAAAATGGGGTAATCCAATCACCTGTGATTAACATCTGGCGGGAAGCTTCTGCAAACAGTGGCTCTGTCTCATCAATCAAGCCAGTGTTTCCTAAATTCCACCCAAAAGCTATCCAGCCAACCACCATCAACCACAAAATCGACACAGTTACACCAAGGGCTGGATTCTTTCCTATTCTGTTGAACCACTGATCAACCGTGTGCCTAACACTCAATTTCATTCTCATTAGTCAATAGTCAACAATCACAATTCAATAGTCGTTGGTTATCTATCTTTTGTTCTTCTTCAACGAAACAAGTGTCAAATACTAAGTAATAAATTTTAAATTTAACATTTTTTACTTCTCTACTCAATACTCGATACTCAGCACTATTTATTGACTCAACACTAATTGCCATTCTCTGTTTTGAGAATTCCACTTAGGTAATTGAGTTTCTCCGACAACATAGGGACCCCAGTAGCGACGGGAACCATCTTGTGCGAAGACAACTAAAATATCTCCCTTCTCCAGCTTTAAATTATTTTGAGGTAGAGATAGAATCAGTCCTTTCTCACTACCTTCTTGGGGAGCAAAATCCCAATGTGCCGGTACATCATAGTTAGGCTGTTTAGTAGCAGAGCTTTTTGCTACCGACTGTCGTGCCAGTAGAGCCAGTCGTACAGGCTGATTTGTTTGATTGCTCATCCGCAAAGTTCCTTGATCTTTGGGTTTGTCAGCCGATTTATCACGATTTGCCAAGACAGGATAAGTATTTTCTTCTACTTTTGGGGTGGTTGCTGGAGTGGATAGGCTACTAGCCGAGATAACTTTTTCAGGTGAAACGGGTGTAGACAAAGTTTTTTCCCACTCTTGAGTTTCAGTTGGCAGTTCTGAAGATGTCTCTGGGTTTGTGGATTCAAAGGATACGCTCACTCCAAAGCATCCCACCAGAACAACAAGCAGTCCCAAGCAACAAGCTGTAATGCCGACGCTACCGTACACTGAAGATTTCATATTGATAGTTTTTAGAAATAAATATTTTGTCTATACTTAACCAGATATTAGCCTATTATCACAAAAGGCAATGACACAAAGTAGCCTAATATACGCTTTCTTGAAATAGGAGAACGAATGTATTATGAATATCATTTTGATTAGAAAGCATTTGAAGTAAATAATCTCCTCGATGTTTGACCAACAAGGACTATAGATACTCATTGCTTTGTATTTTGTATATTGACCGTAGGCTTGGATAAAAAATAAAATTTAGATACCGAGCCAGCCAATTCATTTGTATAAAAAAATTGAAATTTCGTGAAACCATCAGCGGCTTCAACAAGTCGTCCTTTGCAAAACCCTTAGATAAATCTCAGAGGTATACTTCATCTTGTGCCAGGATAAGCAGCTTTTTAAGGGCTTGTACTCCGCTAAAGATGATAAAATGTGCAAATTTGAATTAACACTGGAAGCCCAGTATATATCTACAATATTAACAAACAAGCTTATGCTAAAACCAATATCTTTCTTATATATAGAAATATTTCAAGATATCTTGACTTTATCTCAGAAGTTCGTCTGATGCAAAACACTCGTCTCAATAACTTGTTCGATACCATTGCTGCACGCTTGGGGCAATGGTTTTTAAATCCTTGGCGGCGACTATCGTTGCTGATAATTAGTTTTCTGTTCGGTTTTTTTCTGGGAAACGCAGTATCTACTACAGCCGGTCAAGAGGGTGTATTGGACATTGTGGTAGCGGCTTTTTTAGTACTGTTGACGGAAATTACCAGTAGGATATTTTATAGTCGCAGATTTTTGTCAAAGCGATCGCTCTGGGTAGACTCACTAAATCTCCTCAAGGTTGGTTTGATCTACAGCCTGTTTCTCGAAGCCTTTAAGCTGGGATCGTAGGGAAAGCGTGAATTTATGAATTTATGGCTGGGTGAAATTTTGGCGACGGATGCGATGGGGGAAACCTGTCAGCAGCAAGCTAGAGTTGCGGCGCTAGCAGATAAATTAAGGGCGAGAGCTTTTGGAATCACCCCGGAAAATGTCGGTAAAGTTATAGAAGTGCGATCGCATTTACTAAAATCTGTCCTCCCAGCTTTTAACCAATTCTGCCAAACTACTCTCCAAATCGAACCCAAGGAAATGTTACAGGTATTGTGGGACTTGTGGCTTCCTTTGGGGATCAAACTAGCGTCGCAGCGCCAACAGTTAGAACGCCCACTGATTCAGGGAATATTGGGAGGACAAGGCACTGGTAAAACCACAATGTCCAAAGTTCTCAGCTTAATTCTCCATCAGTTGGGATACCGCACTCTGAGTTTATCATTGGATGACTTATATAAAACTTACAGCGATCGCTTGCTTTTAACACAGCAAGATCCCCGCTTGATTTGGCGAGGATCACCAGGAACCCACGATATAGATTTAGGTTTAAATCTACTAGACCAAATCCGCCAATTGCAAAGTCCAGTTATAGTACCCCGCTTTGATAAATCTGTCTATGAAGGTGCTGGCGATCGCACTACGCCAGAAATAATCACAGGTGTAGATATTGTCCTGTTTGAAGGTTGGTTTGTGGGTGTACGCCCAATCGACGTAGATGTATTTGATACTGCACCGCCGCCAATTCTCACAAATGAAGATCGAGCATTTGCCCGTGATATTAATCGTCGCCTCCACGATTATCTACCACTGTGGGAGCGATTAGACAGCTTAATTTTGCTCTATCCAACTGATTATCGCTATTCTTTGGAGTGGCGCAAACAAGCAGAACAGCAGATGATTGCTGCGGGTAAGTCGGGGATGAGCAATGCAGAGATAGAGCAATTTGTCAATTATTTTTGGCGATCGCTTCACCCAGAATTATTCATCAAGCCGTTAGTAAAAGATGCAAGAGCGGTTGATATGATTATTGAGATTCATGCTGATCATAGCTTTGGCGCAGTGTATAGCACAATACGCTTGGGTTAGTGATATTTAGTGTTTGGAGATCCTCCCAACCCCCCTTAAAAAGCTACGGTGTACACGCAAGTCGGAAATAGTAGTCTGTCAAGAAATAATTGACGAGTAGATTCTCTGTAGAGACGGCGATAAATCGCCGTCTCTACATGAGGGCTTTCTGGCTTGTCCCAACCGTATTGGGGTAAAACGGGACTGACTTGTGTGTATAACCTAATGTTGATACAACAAAGGCGCAGATCGATACAACAAAGGTGCAGGTCAAAAGAAAAGAGCAGAGTAGCGCAGAGAATTAATGATTACTCTGGGCTATTCTGCGTTAAAAAACAGTACAAGCCCTGTACGCTGGAAATTCTCCCCTCTCTAATGCGAGAGTTAAACTAATGCGCCTCTAAATTGCACATCTTTGAAATATGACAAAGGCATTCCCAAATATAGCAGAGCGCTTGAAGAGTCCAGGAATCAAGTTGTTGAAGATGGGAACCTTCCTCATAACCCGTTTTATCGCCAACTGGAAACGCTACTTCCTGGGCGATAGCGTTGATGTCCACCCTTCCCCCTCCTTTAATGACCGTCCTTCCTTAGCGGGTCCAGTCCTTAGCTTGGGTGGGGGTGGCCCCGATGTCGATGATGCTATCCAGTGGTTGATTAACCAAGTTAGAGGAGGTACTAACTCCGCCATCAAAGTTAATGTTGTAGTTATCCGCACTTATGGTAATCACGATTACAATCGGCTAATTTATGCGATGAAGGGCGTAAATTTTGTAGAAACTCTTGTTGTTAGTAATCGGCAAGACGCAAACAAAGCCGAGATTGTGGAGAAAGTTCAAAATGCTGATGTGATTTTCTTTGCTGGTGGTGATCAATGTCAATACATTCGCAACTGGAAAAATACTAAGTTGGAGACTGCCGTCAAGTCAGTTTACGCTAAAGGAGGTGGTATTGGTGGCACCAGTGCGGGTGCAATGATCCAAAGTGATTATGTCTACGATGCTTGCGCTTCTTCCGAAAAAGGCATCGAAACTAGAGATGCACTTGAAGATCCCTACCGAGACATTACTTTTACTTACAACTTTTTTAACTGGAGCAATTTGAAGGGCACCATCGTAGATACGCACTTCGACAGACGAGAAAGAATGGGTCGGATTATGACTTTCATAGCCCGTCAAATTAAGGACGGTGTATCTAGCAGTGTTTTAGGCATAGCAGTTAGTGAAAGTACATCAGTTCTTATAGATAAAAACGGTTTGGTGAAAGTTTTGGGTAGGGGTGCAGTATACTTTGTACTTGGCAATCATACACCTGAAGTATGCGAACCGCGATCGCCTTTGACCTTTTCCAATTACAAAATTTGGAAAGTTCGCAGTGGTGACACCTTCAACCTGAAAAACAGACCAACTTCTGGATACTATCTCAGGAGTGTCAAAAGGGGACGGATTGATTCAAATCCCTATTGAGTGGGGAATAAAAAGTTAAAACTTGACCTTCCGAGGCTCAAAAGGTCAAGTTTTAACTTTCTCTTCCTCCTGCTGTTGACTTCTTTAAAAATGGTAATATCGCTTTTGTAACTGCAAACACTCCAAAGACATTTGTTTCGTAAGTGTATCGCAGTGTATCAATATCAATATAACTAGATTGAAGTTAGGAAGTGTGATCAAAACAACATATCCTAACATCAGAGATTTTTGATAGAAATCTGTAAAACTAAAGATTCTACAAAGGCGATCGCATGACAAACGGCGTAATAATGCAGTATTACCATTGGTACATCTCCAATGATGGTACATTATGGGACAAGCTGGATAAAACAGCTAATGAGCTAGCTGATGCAGGTTTTACTGCATTATGGCTGCCGCCAGCTTATAAGGGCAGTGGTGGAACATGGGATGTTGGATACGCAGTCTATGATTTGTTTGATTTGGGTGAGTTCGATCAAAAAAATACTGTTCGGACAAAATATGGAACACGCGAACAATATCTGACAGCGATTAAAACGGCACAGCGTGCAGGTATTCAAATCTATGCCGATGTAGTTTTCAACCATAAAGATGGTGGGGATGAAATAGAACGCATCTCGGCTCAGGAAATGGATTGGAATGACCGTAACCGTGCAGTCAGCGATTGGTACGAAATTGGAGCTTATACAAAGTTCAATTTTTCTGGTCGTGGAGATAAGTACTCCAGTATGAAATGGTATTGGTGGTGCTTCGATTCATTGTCATACAACGCAGATACTCAAAGGGCAGACAAACTCTACCGCCTTAAGGATAAAAATTTTGAGACGGGAGTTAGCCACGAACACAGCAACTACGATTATTTAATGGCCAACGATCTGGATACGGGTAATGACCTCGTGCGCGGTGAGTTGATGTACTGGGGGCGTTGGTTTATTGACACCACAGGTGTAGATGGCTTTCGCATTGACGCTGTTAAACATATCCGCTCAACTTTTTTCCGCGATTGGTTAAATCACCTACAAATTCATTTTGGTGGGCGGGAACTGTTTAGCGTTGGGGAGTACTGGTCTCAAGATATCAATGCCTTACACGGTTATATTGCCTCTAGTGATGGGCGTTTGTCGTTATTTGATGTGCCTTTACATTTCAAGTTTCACCAAGCTAGTCGCCAGGGCAGTAGTTTCGATCTGCGATCGATTTTTGATAAAACCTTAGTTAAAGAACAACCTGCCCTAGCTGTTACCTTTGTCGAAAACCATGATACTCAACCTTGCCAATCCCTAGAGTCGCCCGTTGAACCTTGGTTTAAGCCCTTGGCCTATGCACTAATCTTACTGCGCCGAGAAGGCTATCCTTGCGTTTTCTATGCAGATTATTACGGGGCAGAATATCACGATAAAGGACGTGATGCTACCCTTTACTCTCACCGTTTCTTGATTGACAAGTTCTTAAAGGTGCGTAGAGAATACGGTTTTGGCGACCAGCATGATTATTTTGACCATCCCAACACTATCGGTTGGACGCGCTTGGGTAATGGGGAACATCCGGGTGCAATGGCTGTAGTGTTGACCAATAGTGCATCAGGGAGCAAGTGGATGAATGTGTTCCGACCCAATCAGGCATTTTACGATGCCACGGGACATATAAACGATATTATTCACACAAATAACGACGGATGGGGAAATTTCCCCTGTCCAGGTGGCTCAATATCCGTCTGGCTACAAAAATAGTTTGAATGGGAAACCAATGATTTTTAACGTTATGTATACTTTACATAACGTTTAACCTTTATCTAGCAAGCATTGTCGAGGCTCTGGAGGATATGAAATACCTACCAATGTTTCTAAACCAACTCCTAAAGCTTCCAGGATTAATTTACTTATTAGGGAAGAGTTAAAATACTGATTATATTGTTAAGTAAATATTAGTTGATATGACAATATTATAATAGCGATCGCTGTTAAAACATTAACGGCTGATAGACGCAATTGAAATATTCAACGTGATTCTATTCTAGAAACTCGCTCCTCTAATTTGTTGATTTGTTGCTTCAATTCAACTACCAAAGTTGCAAGACGATCAAACATCCGATCTGGCTGTGATAAATTTTGCCTAGAATTAGTTGACTGTCGTGGAGTAAGTGTTGTTCTTGAGGATGGAGATTGGCGGTTTTTACCTAGTTGAGACTCTATCTGATTTAACCGCAATTCAACACGATTAAAGTCCGCTTCTAGGTTGTTGATGCGAGACTCCACTTGCTGCGATGAGGCAGTTTTGGAAAATAAACCGCCCCATATAATTGTTACTAAAACCCCAGCGATTACTAGCACCTTGATTTTTTTCATGTCAATAGATAAACTCTTACAACAGCTTATGTAAGTAGGTTTCGCTGGTATATTTACAGACTAAAAGTCCGGGAGATTTCATTTATCTGGTTGTAAATTAGAAAACAAATTCTGCAAATTGATAGAATTGACAATATTTTCTCCCTGTTTAACCTCAAACGTCATGTTACACATTTTTTCTATTTCTAACCCTTGCACACAAAGTGCTGCCACATCCTCACGGCTAATTTTGCCCTTAATATTATCGCCTTGCTCGAATATTAATTCTTTACCCCCTGGTTCCTCTGTTAAAGCACAAGGTCTAATGATTATATAAGGAATTCCGCTTTCTCTTAAACTATCTTCTCCCTTCAACTTCCAAGTCAAAATTCCTCCCAATTGGTCATTTAATCTCACCGCAGGGGGTTCTTCATCTAAATTAATGCCTGGGCGTCCGGGACGAGTCACACCTGCTGAACTAATGAGGATAAATTGTGGTAAAGGTGTACCGCCATAAGCTTTAATTGATTCCACTTGTAAAGTAAAATTACCAGGTGAAAATTTAGGATTTAAAGCGTTATCATATTCAAATTTGCTCAACATTAGTTGGAATGAACAAATTTTACTCTGCTCAATTGGCGGTGCATCTTTGACAGTTTTTGCCCGAAATACGGGAATCAAATCTGCAAAAGGTACATAAATATCTATCCAAGTGTTAGCAACAGTGTCGAAAGAATGACCGTAACCAACGCCATCCCATTTATCCTCTGTCCGCAGAAATATTTTATAACGCTGACCGTCGCCTTTGATACGCAATTTCACACCTTCATAACCCGATAAATTGAAGGGCGGATCAAAATTTTTAGTTCTGACAGAAGCAAATCCGCCAGAATTAGCGATGGAGACATTACCACCAAACAAAGCTGTATTTTCCACCAATTGCATATTACTTGCACTCACGCCACCCATGACAACATCATCCACCGCGCCCCAGATAGTCTTTAATTCTGCTGATGGCTTTGTGAAATCAAATATCAGTTGTTCGTTTGCTTGGGGTAGATATTTTGCTGCGGCTTGGACTAAGTTTTTGACACCTTGATATTCTACATTTTCTGGGGTATCGCCGACAATTTCGGGTTGGTAAAATTTAACACCTTGATAGTATTTTGCTCTATCTGCTGTGTCTCCCTCCACTGCTTGCACACGCACTGCTGTACAACAAATTACAGCTTGGATATCAGCCATCACTAGAGGAGTTAAAGTTTCTGGTTGAGTAATATCTGCAACTACTAAGTCAACATCGTTACCAAGAATTGACCTGGCTTTATCAATATCACGTACCAGCGCTCGAACTTTATAACCGTATTTTAGCGATCGCTGTACCACTCGTTTACCTACACCACCTGTTGCACCTGCTACTAGTATTACGCCCACGTTTCTTCCTCCATTGGGTCTATCTTGATTATCCTTAGGACGACCTTTCCTTAACTGCTGTACCCAGTTAAGTAAAGGAATTACCTCAAAGTAAGTCAGGGTTTCGATAAACCTGCCTAAGTCCCATTGAGAACGATTTTTGTCAGTCATATTTGCGTCCTCATAACTTTCTTAAGTCTAGCCTAATGTTTGTTTCTCAAAATCCTCCGGTACTCATAACTTGGATAATGCTCAATCACGTTAGGATACTTAATTAGGTGTTCCTAACTAAACGGTAATTTACTTATGAGCCAACTTGAAAACATTCAAGCTGAGTACGAAAAGTTTCCTGAAGGATTTCAGAGTGTAATCATTAGCACCGTGAGCGCATTGGCAATACCTAATGCTAGTTATGCTCCCATTGTGATGGATGATTCCAAAAATATCTATATTTACGTCAGTGGTCTTTCGACTCATACCAAAAATCTCTATGCCAATCCTCATGTTAGTGTCTTGTTTATCGAGGATGAGGGCAAGAGTAACCTAATTTTTGCCCGTCGCCGGTTGAGTTTTGATTGTACGGCAACTTTGATAGAGCGTGAAACTGGCAAGTGGAATCAAATTGTTGAGCAATTTCAACAGCAGTTTGGTCAAATTATAGAGGTTTTGCGCGGCTTGTCTGATTTTCGGATTTTCCAGCTAACTCCCAGTGAAGGTCGTTTTGTAGTTGGTTTTGGCGCAGCTTATCAAATTAGTGGCGATAACCTCCATCAACTTGTTCAGATCACAGGAGATAGTGACCAAAAGCAAGTTTAACACTTCAAAATTCAAAAGAGTTTTAGATTCTTATTTCAACCCTACATTTCGCACTTTAATTTGAAGTACAAATCTGTGTGGTTGTGATTTTGTAATTTGATTTTCAATAAATTTTCAGTCTATTATTATTTCTGTTCCATCTCCAATCTCATTAAGTTGTTCTAAATATTACAATATTGTGACCACGTTTTATGCCTCTAATTTTCATATTTGATTATCTCCTATAGTTATTAATTGACGTTGGCAGTTAACAAATCATTAGTCAACTAATTTCAACAATTTAGAGTGTATTCGGGTCAATTCCTTGTTTTTGCAATTTGGCTAAAAGTTCTTTAAGCTGTTGCTGAGTTTGTTCTAGTTCTTGTTGCTGTTCTGCATTTACCTCTTCTGGGGTTTGGTATCTGTTACCATTTTCGTCGTACAAAAACAGCCATTCTCGTGTTCGTCCTTGATAAGTACCTTGTTCCCGTCCAATACCTAATCCAATTTCTGGCATCCAAATTTTATCACCTGGTTGTAAAATGTATTTACCTTCAACTAAGCGATAAACTTCTAAGCGTTGACGCTTACGCCGGAGGCGAGTTGGTGCATAAATCACATAATATAAAATGCCTAATTCGGCATAATCGGTTCTTTTCTGTTCGTATTCGCCGTTGTAAGTTTGAGAAACAACTTCTAAAGCTAAAACTGGTGTAATTCCCTCTTCTTCCCACAAAACGTAACTAGAACGTCCATTTTCTCCAACAAAACGTTCTACACCTAAACTCAAGAAACCATCTGGAACGATCGCAGGTTTATTTGGTGTATAGTAAACCCCCATATTAATGCCGAAAAACCAGTCATCACGGTTTTGCCAAATAACGGCTAAGATAGCTAACAATAAGTTAGGAATTAATATTTGCAGTTCATTATCCACAGGGGTATCATCTGAATCTGGTAATTCTGCCGATGAAGGTAGGCACTCTAAAGGACTGTAGTTGAACATAAGCAGTTATTAACCCCCAAAATCTAGATTTAAACTCAGTTGTCCATTATTTAAGGGTAAGTCAGTCTGTTTGTAAGAGACTTTGGCTTGAATTTCATCCATATTTTGTGCTTCAAATTTAAGTGCAGAATGTGGGTTAAACTTAAACTAAACTTTATTAATTTTATGCTTCAGTTTCAAGCTCCTGGTTTTGGACATAAAGTCATCCATACATCATTGGGGGCAATGGTTTACTATACCCAAACTAGTGCACCTTGGGCTATGCCTACGGTGGGCGCAGCGATCGCTGATACTGAAGATTTACCCCCATTACTGTTTCTTCACAACTTTGGTGGTGGAGCGTCTGCATATGAATGGTCTAAAGTTTACCCGGCTTTTGCCTCTAATTACCACATTTTAGCCCCCGATTTAATCGGTTGGGGAGAATCGGCTCATCCAGTCCGGGATTATAAAATTAGGGATTATCTCAGCACGATCGCCGAGTTTATCATCAAAACTTGTCGCCAGCCTGTTACCGTGGTAGCCTCATCCCTAACAGCTGCTTTTGCTATCCGTCTAGCTATTGTTCAACCCAATTTATTCAAAGCGCTGTTTTTGGTGTGTCCCTCTGGATTTGATGATTTTGGGCAGGGTGTTGGACGCAGACTTCCGCTTTCGGTGATCAATATACCTCTGTTAGACCATTTAATTTATATCCTTGGTGCTGAAAATGAAATTGCAGTCCGAAACTTTTTACAAAGTTTTCTGTTTGCCAAGTCTGAGCGAGTATCCCCAGAGATGGTGGAGGCTTATTTAACTTCTGCACAACAGCCTAATGCCAAGTTTGCCGCTTTGGCATTTTTGCGGGGCGATCTGTACTTTGATCTGAGTCTATATATTCGCCAACTGACAATTCCCACTGTCATATTTTGGGGAGAGAAGGCACAATTTAATAGCATCAAACTAGGGCGACGCTTGGCAAATTTAAATGTAGGCGCGATTCAAAATTTTTATGCGATCGCAGATGCAGGGACATTACCTCATTTGGAAATACCAGAAGTTGTCATTGGCTTATTACGGCGGTATCTTTAGGAGTAGTGCAATGAACGGTGGATGCTAGAAATGGACTTTGGTTCTCCTTAGATTACAATTTTTGTCTTTATTGCTCGTTGCTTGTGCTTATAGACGAATTACAAATATCCATTCATCTAACAAGTCACCTCTTCCCCAGGATTTAAAAAGCCTTACTTTTTCATAACTGAAATATGCCTTTTGTTAGAAGGATAATTATTTTTTTATAGTTAATCTTTATTTGTACTCAAAAAAGCAAGCTAATTGGCATGATAAATTTAATTTCTAGAACTGTTAGTTATATCAGTTCACTGCTTAAAGGACTTCAGGTAAAATCTTTTTTAGCTGTTGTCCTAGTTGGTTTTGTCGTGCTGACGATGAATGTTGCTCCTGGGCAGAATAACAAAGCCTTAAAGGAAAGAGTTCGCGATCTGATAGAGCAGGATGATTCTCAAAGACCTAGAACAATTGGGGAATGGAATAAAGAAGCTCGTGAAACGGAAGGTGCGCCTGGTAAACGACTTCAGAAAATTGGGGAAGAGTCGGCAGAAGCCTTTAAAGAATTTGGATCTGGGTACGTAGAGGGTGCTAAGAAAACTGCTAATGATGTAGGCGATAGTGCGGTACAGGCAGGCGAAGACATCTCTAACAAAGTTCAACGCTAAATGCTTTGTAATACTTCATTGGTAACGAACACTGGTACCAATTCTAGTGATTAATAATAGTGATGCCAATACGGTTCGGATAAGACTTGATCCCCCCAACCTCCCTTAAAAAAGGGGGGGTAATAATGGCTCTATTTCCCCCTTTTTAAGGGGGATTAAGGGGGATCTTTAAGGGCTATGTACCTTAACCGAACCGTATTGACACTGATGCTGGTATTTGACCAACGAACTCTTTCAATATTTGGATAACGTGCTACAGTTTATTACTATACTATCTTCGTCTGCTTGTTAACAAATAATAAGTAAAAACTTTTAGATTAAGGCGATCGCTGCGGATAAAAGAAGATTTAATTTTGAAGAAAAATTCGCCTTAATAAAAGGTATAATTGCGATATTTACCACTATTCAACGTTTCTAAAAGCAGGCAAAGTCAAACATTAAACCTGTCCGGCTGCCAATACTTGAACTGCGGTCAAATTCAGCGTTGGAAAGGTCATTGATGTAATCAAGTCTGTTCCCTGAAATATAGCTTCTTCATACTAGTAGTCATCGTCTTGACAAATCCCTCTGCTACTCGTCACTTTGGACATCTGATAATTGTATCAGATAAATGATTTCAGGATTAAGAAGACGGGTACTTATTAAATACTGTAACTGAGTCCTTGTGATTAAAGGAAAACACAGTAAACGGGTCTTTTTGATTCCCCATCTCCATCCCAGGAGTGCCTACAGGCATCTGGGGAACAGATAAACCAACAACATTTGGCTTTTCTTGAAGCAGACGTTTGATGTCGTTTGCCGGGACGTGTCCTTCGATGACGTATCCATTAACAATTGCTGTGTGGCAAGATGACAAGTTATCTGGCACATTGAACTTTTGTTTGATTGTTTCAATGTCAGACGTGGAAAAATCTGTAATTTGAAAACCCTGTGCCTTTAAATGGTCAATCCACCCGCCACAACAATTACATTCGGGACTGTGATATACAGTGGCATTTAGCGTTGTTGGTTTAAATCTAGTGATATTTGCAACAAAAGTCGGAAAAACAGCTTGAGCATTACTCACAGGAGCAACGCTTCCCAAGATGCCTAACATTCCTGCTGTTAGACAAATCGTTACCACTACTTTCACAGCAGCAGGTACTAATATGGTAGATAACCATTTTTGCCAGCAATAAATAAACTGTTTGTGTAACATCTGAGACTTCCTAATTCCTATAAAGCAAAATCGATTCTTGACCAGTGTTCATAAACTATAAGCGTAGGCACAGCCCACCGTAGGCATCGCTCATTAAAGCTACTATTAACAGGGCTATTTCATTCTAGGCATAAACCGCCCAAAACTAAAGTTCCAGGCTAATAGCTAAAGTCCGTTAAAACGGACTATAACCTTTTCTCAGTCGTCTTTAGACGACTTTCGCTATTAGACTCAGAATTCATTCTGAGACGGGCTAGATGAGAATGAAATAGCCCTGCTACTGTTAATTTGGGGTCGTGAGAAATGCAAAATTTGCAACTTTGCTGTGTGCGATCGCCGTAAAATAAATATGAACCTGAGTTCATTTGGCTTTATCGTCGTAGTGCTGATTTGCGGTCGTAGGCATTGTAACGGTGCTAGGATCTATAATATACGAATCTTTATAGCTCTTTTGTTGGCGAAGGTATTGGACTATTAACTCATTTGCACCACTTGTAGGACAACAGCAAGCCATAGAATTACTCACTCAGGCTGTCAGACAAAACCGGGTGGCTCCAGCGTATCTATTTGTCGGGCCAGATGGTGTAGGAAGGAGTTTAGCAGCAAGGTGTTTTGTAGAATTGCTATTTTCTAGTGAAATAGGAGTCAATGCGTCTTTACAAAACCGTTTACGTCAAGGAAACCACCCAGCTTTGTTGTGGGTGCAACCAACGTACCAACATCAAGGACAACGATTAACAGCAGCAGAAGCAGCCGAGAAAGGAGTTAAGCGGAAAGCACCGCCTGTAATTCGGCTAGAGCAAATTCGAGAAATTACCGAGTTTTTGAGTCGTCCGCCTTTGGAAGCGCCCAGGAATGTGGTAGTGCTGGAGGAAGCCCAAACAATGGCAGAAGCCGCAGCGAATGCTTTACTTAAAACTTTAGAAGAACCGGGACAGGCGACGTTAATTTTAATTGCACCTATGCCTGAGTCTGTATTGCCAACTTTAGTGTCACGCTGTCAACGTATTCCTTTTTATCGTTTAGATGCACAGTCTTTGGCTGTTGTACTCACACAAACGGGTCATCAAGAAATTTTGCAAAATCAGGCAGTATTGAATATAGCAGCTGGTAGTGCCGGAAGTGCGATCGCATCTTACGAGCAATTACAAACTATTCCCTCTGAGTTACTCGAAGACTTGAAAAAAGCCCCGGCTTCTTACCGCAAAGCTTTGGAGTTAGCCAAAAAAATTGATCAGGATTTAGATACAGAAGCACAACTATGGTTAGTTGATTATCTTCAGCAGTTCTACTGGCAGCAATGGCATCAATCTAGTATCATTAACCAGCTAGAACAAACTCGTAAATACTTACTTGCTTACGCTCAACCACGGCTAGTTTGGGAATGCCTACTTTTATCTTTATGCCAAAAATAAAACCGTGGTTGCCTAACATCTAAAAAGGGCTTGATTCTCTAATAGACATCTCCGAAAAAGAATGTAGAGACGCGAAATTTCGCGTCTCTACAAGGGTTCTGAATAACGCATATTTAATTTCTGGAGATGTCTAATGCTCTGAGACTGCTGGTAACGACGCAAAACAGATTGGATATTTTTTTTACAGACCTCTTCACCAACTACCTGAGAAAGCGATGTCTAACGACAAGCCGCTACGCGTCTACGCCACAATTGACAACCGACTTGTTTAATGTAATCGTGTTCATAACTTATCTGCACCGCAATTTCTGCATAGGTGCGTCCCACCCAACTTTCTAGCAATACCACAGATTGAACGTCATTAAGCCTTTGCCCAAAGGTAGAGCCTAAAAGAGTATCGACTAGATTAAGTGCCTCTTGTGCCGTCATGGGTCAGCCTACTTCATTTATACGTTGAACTTACGATATTTCTGCTTTTAACAAAATTTTTATGTAAAACGTTACAATTTTTTACAGTAAATACTCACTTTTTCTCACCGACAAAGCGATCGCATTTGGGTTAATAAGTAATACAGTGTAGTAAGTTAATGCATACCTCTCAAACTATAAAAAGGACATCAACCCATGAAGTTTGGTATTGATATCGGACACAATTGCCCACCTCACGATGTAGGAGCAACAGGCATTCAACAAGAAGATACTTTAACGAAAGCAGTTGGTACAAAGTTAATACAAAAACTCAAAGCAGCAGGTCATACTGTTGTTGATTGCACTCCTACAAATGCTAGCAACGTAAACGATTCTCTGAGACAGCGAACCAATAAAGCGAATGCTAATAACGTTAATGTCTTTGTCTCGATTCACTTTAATAAATTCAATGCTATAGCTAGTGGCACAGAAATTTTTGCCATTAGTAATACATCAAAAGGTATAGCTAAATCAGTCCTGAAAGAGATTCTTAAACTTGGATTCAAAGATAGAGGAGTTAAAAACACAGGTTTCTTTGTTCTGAAGAATACACAAATGCCAGCTATTTTAATTGAGTGCTGTTTTTGTGATGCCAAAGTAGATATGGATCGCTTTGATGCCGAAAAAATGGCCGAAGCGATTAAAGATGGGTTAATTGGTGAGTCAGACGAAGATGAAACTAAACCTGATAAAAGTTACATTTTAGAAATTACAACAAAAACTCTTTTAAAACCTTCTACAGAACAGGCATCAGAGTTACCAAAAGATTCTCTATTTGATATTGCTCCAGGAGATTACCCAGTTTTAGATGTCCGTTTTGAAGAAAACCATTATTGGGTTAAGTGGCCTGATAAAAGTAAAGGAAACAGAAATGAGCATTTTGTTTATGCTGGACACAGCAAAGTTATAGAAAAACCTTAACTAATTCTATCTAAATCTTTTCTGAATAACCAGATTACCGACTTCTTAGAGAAGTCGGTAATCTCAATCAATTTTCAAATTACTAATCAAAGAGTTATTAATAGGATACAGCTATGTCATTACTAGATGATTTAGTCAACAATTATCTTCGTAAAGATTTAACAGTAATTTTTACGCAAGTTGGCATTGAATCTGACAAAATTTCTGATATAAATCGCCAAATTTTAAAAGAAGTCAACCTCGCTCAATGGGTGCTAGAATCTGCTAGAGGTGAAAGTGAACTTGCTGTCATTGCTAATAATTTTGCCGGGTTAAAATGGCGAGATCCTGATATGAGAGGGTTTGCGGAGCCTTTGAAAATGAAAGTTCCTTCTGAACCAGAAGAAGTTGAATTTTGTAAATTCTTAGATATTGATGCTTTTATTATTGGTTATTGGAAGTTTTTAACTCGCTTTCCTTATAAAGGTTTAGAAGAACATACCAATACACCAGAAAACTTTCTTGGCTTTCTCAAAGGTAAAGGCTATTCAACTGATCCTAACTATGTTAGTAAAGTTGTAAACTTGCTTCCAGAGGCTCAGAAGTTGCTGGCTAATGCCGAGGGGGTTGTCATTCCCACATTAATAGAACAAATTCAACTAATTCGTGCGCCTCAAGAAGTCGAAGTAGGGCAAAGTTTCAGAGTTGAAGGTGTAGCACCTTTAGCTGATAGTGGTAAAGTATTGTCGGTGATGATTGATGATAAATTTCCAGTTCCCAATGTACTAATCAAAAAAGACGGCAAATGGCAATTTGATTTTGTCTTTAAACAACAAGGCGATCGCAAAATGACAATTGCTGTAGATGATAAAACTTTAGAGATCAACATTAAAGTCGTTGTTCCTTTCGATAACAAGGACAATGAAAACACTCCACAACCGACAGCATCAAGTTTACCAGGAGCGAAGGTAATTAAACTTAGTGGTAGTGTGGGAATTGGCGGAGTCAATAAAGCTGATGATGTTAAGGCAATTAAAGCGCGATTGCATGAACTAGGCTATAAATGGGTAGGTGATCCTAACAGTGCAGAAAGAGACAGAGGACTATCTGACGCGATCAAATTATTTCAATCAATTATTGCTGGTCGCAGTACTCTTAATGGTGATGGTCGAGTTGATATTAGTGGAATAACTCATCGATGGTTGCAAGCAGCTAACGCACCACGATGGGAGTTGATGCCAAAAAGCGACCCTAATAATGGTTTCGTTAACGGTGAACTGGAAGACACCCAAGATAACCACGATTTTGGAACACACTGGTTAGCTGATGTTATTAAAGAAATTGCCCAAGATTATCAAAACAGTTATCGTAATACTCACCCTACAGCTGCTCCATTCGCAATTAACGATGTTAGCCTTCCTCATGGAGGCGATACTCCCGACCATCATGGACATGAAACTGGCATGATGTGCGATGTTTACTTAACCAAAAAAAATGGAAATTTTGGTGGCATCCTTTGGTCAAGTTCTGAATATGATCAAGATGCTACACGAGCTATTCTTAAGTCTATTCGTAAGCAAAAGCTGGTAAGGGCAGTCTTTTTCAACGACCAACAGCTAATTAGAGAGAGACTTTGTGTTTCTCTGAGTGGTCACGATAATCATATTCACTTTGAAATTAACCCACCGATAAGAAGCTAATATCGAGTTTAGATTGACGCGGAGAGTTTTTTGATAAGTAATTATGCGAAGTTGTACGTTTAGCGATTTATCACAGGCTGTAGGTCATTTTAGACGCGAATTATAGGATTGTGGCGATCGCTTTCAAAAGTGATATGCGATTTTTGGTGGCGAGTCTTCATCCTCAGAATTGTTCATCAATTTGCGTAGGCGGCGTATGCTGTCAGGTTTGAGCGTTAGCAGCGTGGGTTCCATAGCACTGTTTTCTAGAGAATTCAAAAAACAATCGGGATAATTGATAATGATCAGATGTCTTTAGGCGAAACTAGAAAAGGTGACAGAAAAAGTAAAACCACGCTCGGATGATTAAAAATGAAATCAGCATACGAACGCGAACAATTAATCAAAGATATCAACGTACTGCTAAACCAAGCTTATGATAGTACTCTAGATGAGATTTACACATTACTTCAAAAGATCGAAGATGAAGAGGAAGATGAAGATTTAAAAGCCTATGAGCTAGCAAAAAAATCCGCGGAGATTGATAGCTCAGTGTCATGGGAGGAAGCTAAAAAAGAACTTAAACGAGAAATAAAAAAGGAAGTTGCGTGAGTTATAAAGTTGAAATATTAAAAGGAGCATTAAAACAACTTAAAAAATTATCGCCAGAACTTCAAGAACGCATACAAGTTAAAATTGATGATTTAGCCACAGAACCCCGTCCAAACGGGGTAAAAAAGCTAAAAGATAAAGAAAATGCTTATAGAATTAGAGTAGGTGGGTGTAGAGTTATATACGATATTTTCGATGATATTTTAGTGGTGAATTGTTGTAGAAGTTGGACATCATAGCAAGGTTTACAAGGATGAAAGTTAATACTAATTAATTTTGGTCAAACAGTTATACTTATCAGGTGTCAAATGGGCATTCCCAGCCGGAGACTGGGAACGAGGTAAAAGAAGATTTTGGCTCATATCATCAGAACTTTTACAACTTCTGCCCTGCGTAAATCGATCGCACTTCGCCGTTACGCCGGATAACAGCTTCGCCATTACTAACATCTACTAATGTCCAACCGCTTGAGCCAATATTTTCACCTATATTGATGCGGCGAGTTACGCCCTCAATTTTAAACAAAGCGGCAGATTTGTTGCCCAACTCCAGCAACCCCTCTAAGGTGCTAGCAGGAGTATTTGCGATCGCAGTTGGCAAATATACTTGATGCTGAGTAATAGTTGGTTCTGACTCTGGTGCGAGGGCTGCACGTAATGGAACTACTGGTAATGCAGGCAAAGGGTTCGGTCTTCGCCGCACGGTAATGGGTGCAGTTCTCGCAGCCACAGGTTTGAGTTCTGCTCGTACAGCCGCAGCGAATATATTGGCAGTTATGGGCTTGGCGGCTTGTTGCACCTTATTCAGAGCAGTTTTCACAACATTAGGTTGATATCCCTGAAACGCCCTGGCAACTTGTGGTAGAAGTGTGGGAGTACCGGGAATAGTCGGGAGTGCGTAGCGCATTGGCGACGGCGCTTGATAAACCGGGACGTATATACGCTCGACAAAGCTTCCAGAACGGGTAGGGGCTGGTGGTGTATTGTTAGCAGCTAAAACTGGAAGTGGTGGTAGTTTGCCAATTAGTTGCTCGTTAGCAATAGCTGTTTGGTTAGTATTTGCCTGACTGGATAATCCAGTTCTGAAAGACTTTTGATTACTTTTTGCTGCTTGCTTATCTATAACTACCAGTGCTGCCAGCATATAGTCAACTAACTCTGCCTCAATTTTTGGTTTTGTCGGTAACTGTGACTGGGGCACTAGAAGAGATGACTCGGTTAATCTGGTATTTAAAAGATGTATGACTCCAGACTGTAATAGGTAGATGATACCAGCGATCGCCAAGCCTAAAGTTGTTCCCGCAAGCAGCAGTTTACCCAAAGCACTATTGGTTTTCTGGCGCTTTCTACTAACTGGTTTAACGGTGGCGGTGTCAAACACAACCGTACTCAATCGTTTGTGGTTATCTGGAACAACTGACTCTGCTGGGCGGTTGGGCGCTGGTAAGATAATCTCCGGTACCATAGCTGTTTGCAGAGGCACGTATTTTTGAGCAATGGGCGTGGTTGGGTTCCCCGCGCCAGTTGCTCCAACTGGAGAGAAGTCGGAGCGGCGGCTTGGGCTGCTCTGAACTTTGGAAGAAACCTTGGCAACACTCGATTTGTTCTGACTACTGTGGCTAATGGTTTGAAAAGCCAGATTACCACTAACATTCAGAATGTAGTCGATATCGGCAAAGAGTTCATCCATTAGTCCATCAGCATAGCTTTCTATCGACCAAGGCTCGTTGGCGATCAAGTCTTCTGATAGTTCCGGTATTATGAGACGGGTGCTAGCTTTTTTTAACATAGACGTTCTAGGTTGTTGCTGCTAAGACGACGGGGAAACGCCGCCCCTACTGCCTGTAAATCAGGATTACTAAATAAAACATCCAATCCCTCATCTGATTGAGACGAGTTGCTTGAGTGTTGGTATTAAACTCAACTTTAATCTGGGAATTGTTGATGATGCCAGTAATAATACTAATGTCATCTATCATACCAATTTCCCTGCCTACTACTATACTCAATCTTAATGAAGTTGGTGTTAAGCTAACGCTGGAAACTGCGACTGACTCTTGGTTCTACGCAATTCTAGATATAATAATAAAGCGTTAATATCCGCTGGGTTTACACCACCAATACGTGCAGCTTGACCAAGAGTGAGTGGTTTGACGTGAGTCAGCTTTTCCCGTGCCTCTTTGGAAAGAGTATCAATTCTTGTGTAATCCAAATCTGTAGGTAACTGGCGGTGCGCTTGGCGGGCGATTTGCTCAATCTGATTTTGTTGCCTAGCGAGATAGCCAGAATACTTGATGTCAATTTCTGCGCCTTCTTTCTCGGCGCGGTTGAGGTTGGGGTTTCCCAATGCGAACCTGTCGAGATCAACGTAATGAAATCCCGGACGCCGCAGTAAGTCATTGAGGGTAATTGAACCTTTAATTAATTGCTGGGTATTAGATGCGATCGCCATTCCAATTTCATCATGTTCTTTGACTCGCGTGGCTTGCAATCTTTGTTTTTCTGTGGTAATATTCTCCTGTTTTTGGGTAAATAAATTCCAGCGGCGATCGTCAATTAAACCAATTTCTCGTCCCAAGGGTGTCAGGCGTTGGTCAGCATTGTCAGAACGCAATATTAACCGATACTCAGACCTACTGGTAAGCATCCGGTAAGGTTCGCGTAGGTCTTTTGTACACAAGTCATCAAGTAGCGTCCCAATGTAACTTTGCTCACGGGCGAAGACAATCATCTCTTGAGAGCGAGCAAATCGAGCTGCATTAATTCCCGCCACAATCCCTTGGGCTGCGGCTTCTTCATAACCTGTTGTGCCATTAATCTGTCCAGCACAAAATAGCCCTGCAATTTTTTTGGTCATCAGTGTAGGGTAACAATGAGTTGCAGGTAAATAGTCATATTCCACAGCATACGCCGGACGAAGCATCACACATTTTTCCAAACCGGGGAGAGTCCGCAACATTTGCAGTTGCAAATTTTCTGGCAATCCTGTGGAAAACCCTTGGATATAAAGTTCAGGTATATCTCTTCCTTCAGGTTCAATAAAGATTTGGTGGCTTTCCTTATCAGCAAAACGGACAATTTTATCTTCAATACTGGGACAATAACGCGGCCCTTTGGCTTCCACCCAACCGCCATAAACTGGCGAAAGGTGCAAATTATCCTGAATCAAGCGATGGGTTTCGGCAGTTGTGCGGGTAATGTAGCAAGGCAATTGTTCCCGTTCTACCCACACATCCGGGTCAAAGCTAAACCAGCGTACATCTTCATCCCCTGGCTGGATTAGCATTTTACTATAATCCACCGATCGCTTGTCTACCCGTGCTGGAGTTCCAGTTTTGAGCCTTCCGGTTTCAAATCCCAGCCGATTTAGGGTTTGTGTCAATCCTTCAGCCGCGAATTCTCCAGCACGTCCGGCTGGCATTGATTTGTTACCTACCCAAATTTTGCCACCCAAAAAGGTGCCAGTTGTTAAGATGACTGCTTTACATTGGAACCCTACACCAAAATAAGTTTCAACGCCAATAACTTCACCGTTAGCGCCCAGCACCAAATCTGTTACCATACTTTCGCGGATTGTCAAGTTTTCTTGATTCTCGACAATATTTTTCATCACTGCTGCATATTCGCGCTTGTCTGTCTGGGCGCGTAATGCCCAAACAGCAGGCCCTCGTGAAGAGTTGAGGATACGTTTTTGTAGGTAGGTGCGGTCTGCTACTTTACCAATTTCTCCGCCGAGTGCATCTACCTCATGAGTCAACTGAGATTTAGCCGGGCCACCCACTGCTGGATTACAAGGTTGCCAAGCGATTCTATCCAAGTTGAGCGTCAATAGCAGGGTGCGACAACCGAGGCGTGCAGAGGCGAGAGCTGCTTCGCAACCGGAGTGACCTGCACCGACGACTATGACATCAAAAGCGTCTTGGAATTCAACAGAATTGTGCATGGTCATACTTACAGGATCGACAAGCTTAGAGTTCTTTTCAATTTTAACTGTTCTAGTGGTTAACTGGATGCATCTTTACGGATAATAAAGTTATCAAAATTACTATAAATCAAATACTAATTAAGGTCAGTTATAATCAAATTTATGGCTTTATTATTCGTTCTAATTTATTTGCTGTAGGAGTAAATATGAAAATCAACAAAATAACCTATTATGACCATGAACTAGAGTGGCAGTTTGAGCCGATACATTTTTCTGAACTCAATCTTTTAGTTGGTATATCCGGTGTTGGCAAAACACAAATACTTACATCTATTATGAATTTGCGAAAGATAGCTAGAGGTGGTTCTTTGAATGGTGTGCAATGGGAAATAGATTTCTCTTCAAATAATTATGAATATAAATGGAATGGGGAATTTGAAACCAAGGAAGTAGACGCATTTATCCTTGATGATGAAGAGTCAGAAAAAGATAAATGTAGAATCAATAGAGAACATTTATCTGTAAATGGAAAAATTATTATAGAAAGAAACGATCATGAGATAATATTTAATGGTAATAAATTACCAAAACTCTCACCTTTTGAAAGTGCCGTGGAAATCTTGAGTGAGGAAGAAGATATTGCGCCTGTTAAAGATGGATTTAACAAAGTTATTTATAGCGATCAATCAAGAGGAGAAAATTCTGTTTCCGTAGATGATATGATTTATTCTTCAATTATTAATAATAAATTAGCAGCAAAAAAATATTCCTCTCTAGAAGAAATTCAGCAAAGTAACTTACCAATTCAAATCAAATTAGCATTAGTTTATAACTATCACCCAGAAACTTTTCAAGAAATTAAGCAGCGATTTATAGATATATTTGACCAGGTAGAAGATATCAAAATGGAACCTGATGAAGATGAGGATTTGCCTAAAATTATTGCGGACTATCCTTTCATTAATATAAAAGAAAAAAGAGTTAATAATTGGATTACTCAACAACGTATATCTTCTGGAATGTTTAGAACACTAATGCATATTAGTGAACTTTATTTATCTGCCGAAGGAACTGTAATTTTGATTGATGAGTTTGAAAATAGTTTAGGGGTTAACTGTATTGATATTTTAAGTGACTTACTACTAGAAAACAGAAAATTACAATTTATAATCACTAGCCACCATCCTTATATTATTAATAAAATTGGAATGCAACATTGGAAAATTGTGACTCGTCGAGGTGGCGTAGTAACAGTTAAAAATGCCAATGATTATAATCTTGGGAAATCTAGGCATGAAGCCTTTATGCAACTGATTAATCTTGAGGCTTTTAAGGAAGGAATTGCAGTCGGATGAATCTATACTTTCTTGTTGAAGGGAAAAGAACTGAAAGAAAAGTTTATCCAGCTTGGCTAAAACATCTGCTACCAGAACTACAACAAGTTCAGAATTACGATGAAGTCAATAAAAATAACTATTATCTATTCAGCGCAGAAGGTTATCCTTCGATTATTTACAATCATCTTCCTAATGCTGTTGCAGACATCAATGCAAATGGCAAGTATAACTATTTTGTAGTCTGTCTAGATGCAGAAGAGAATACAGTTAGCTGTATCGAGCAGGAAATTTATGATTTTTTAACTGCTGAAAAAATTCAGATGGGAAGTACAGAACTTGTTCTAATCATCCAAAATCGTTGTCTTGAAACTTGGTTCTTAGGAAATAGAAAAATTTACTCAAGGCAACCCCAAAGCAAATCATTATTAGATTACAGCCGTTATTATGATATTTCAGTTAATTGTCCAGAGCTAATGGGTAACTATGAGAAATTCAACACTTATGCTCAGTTCCATGAAGCTTATTTAAAAGAATTATTTAGAGCCAAAAATATTAACTATTCTAAAAAAAATCCTGGTGAGGTACTGAAGCCATATTACCTAGAAGAATTATTGACAAGAATTTCGAGATAAAAACCATCATTTACCTAGTTTTCAACATTTTATAAATTTTTGCAATACAATTAGACCTAAATTATCTATTTAAGTCAATTGATTAATGAAACAAGTTTTGAGAAAGACGAAATTTATTACTATTATTATCTTGATGATTTTTACATTAGTAGCTAGTAAGGAGATTACCCACAATAAAATAACTAGAACTGCTCAACCATTAAATGTATGCTTAATTGATGATTCATTGACCTGTATAGATACCTCTAAAGAGGAAACATCACAACCATTTGTTCCTAATCCAGAATTAAATGATCAACAACGTTTTTTGTCTGCGATCGCCAGGAATTTAACTACAATTCCCCAGCCTGGTACTTATGAATATATTTTGCTGCGGACATACGGTGCAGTGTTTGTAAATTCAGATGTAGAGATTAAACTACCGCAAAAAGATATCTTTGCTAATGAACAAGAAACCCAAGATTTTCAAGCTACTCTAACAATGGGTCATGTTGATGGTACTAACGACTGTTATTTACAAAAATCGGCAGCAGACGCTTTAAATAAAGCGCGAATACAGGAGCAGATTCCGCTAAAATCTGGTTATGGTTCTGGTGATTGCACTCGCACTTTCAACACAAATTTAAAATTTTGGCAAAAATACGCTAACAATCAAATTTTAGCAAAAGTTAAACAGGGTAAAGAAACAAAAATTCTCGGTGTAGTTGCACCTCCTGGAACCTCACAACATCTCTGGGGATTAGCAATTGATTTACGCATATCCAGTCAAAAACAAAGACAAGCTCTCAATCAAAAGGGTTGGTTTCAAACTGTAGAAAACGATGTCCCACATTGGACTTATGTAGGTTTATCTGAAGAAAATTTACCTCTATTTGGTTTTAAAAATAAAGTCGTTCGAGGCATTAATTATTGGATTACACCACTTTAAATGTTAGATGTTATGCAGAAGTGGGAACACTAACCTAAAAGGTGCATTGTCAGAGATTTAGCTATGCCAAACGAAGCTGCTAACCAGGAGCAAACCTTCCTAATCTGATTTATTAAAAGCAACTTATCAAAATCAGGAAGTATATCCAATTCTGCAACATAACTTAAGCAAACTCAATGAAAATTTAGCTTTAATGTTGCGAAAATGGGTAAGGGTAGACGCATAGCGGCTTGTCGTCAGACATCGCTTTGCTAAAGAACCTGCTTTCTCAAAGGCGTTGACAGCTCGTAGGTGATTAATACCTGGAAGTTTGGGCATAATTATCCCACTTCTACATAACGAAATTCTGCATCCTTAGTCAATTCCTCAACAGTATCGAGGTAGGCTTGAATAGCATCTTTGATATTTTCTAAAGCTTCCTCTTCTGTCTCTCCCTGCGACCAACATCCGGGTAAAGCTGGACACGAGATAGCGAATCCTCCATCTGTCTTATTTAACTTTACTTTGTATTGCATATCTCAATCATCAATTCTGTCTAATATTGTATCTTCTTCAATCATACAAAGGACTCTCTCACTCATGTTAATCACAAGGGAGAAGTCAATTTTACTGCGATTTAGATGAACGAAGCGATCGCCACAGTATCCACACTTCCCACAGCACTATTAAGATTGTTGTCAGCGATAACTTACTTGGTAAGGTGAACTATTAAAATTTACATTCTGCCCGCGATCATAATTACTACAATAAAATAGTCACATACCCGATCTCTGGAGTTCTAGCAGTGGGCTTATTTGATGATTTGAGTCGGTTTCTAGAAAACCGTTTAGAAGAATTCTTGCGTAACAATCCACATTTGGAGCTAGAGGCGCTGCTAGAACAGCTGCGTGAGCAAGAGGAAGACACATTAAAGTTGGTCGCAGATTTACAATTACAAGAAAAGCGATCGCAAGAGGAAATTTTGTCCGTCGCTCAAGAAATCCAACGTTGGCACATCCGTGTTCAAAAGGCGAAAGCTGCTAACAGAGAGGATTTAGCTACTGCGGCAGGTGAGCGAGAAGCCGCCTTGTTGCGTGAAGGAAATCAGCGATGGGGACATATGCAAGGGCTGAAAGAACGCATTAATCAATCTCAGGAACTACTGCGAAAAATTCAGCAGCGGCGACAGGAGGTGCAATCTAAAGCCGCCGAAGCACAGACAGAGCGTGCTAAAGCGCAAACGCAGCAGCGCTTGGAAACTAATGGCTGGTCGAATCAAACTAGCACTTATTCTGGTGGTTTGGATGATTTAGAAGAAAAGTTCAGTCGTTGGGAAACTCAAGATGAGCTAGAACAAATGAAGCGGAATTTAGGTAAATAATAGCCAGAATTTAGGAGCGGAGCCAGAGACGCTCCGCCTCTAGCTAGAATCAAGATGCTTGCGGTTACGTCTCGTAGAGAAGATCATAAAAGAGTGCATATTTAGCTACGTGCTTAATGCTTAAACCCATTTATTTATCCGCCAGTTGTACAGAATTTATGCTGACTTCTGAATTCTGACTCCTGATTTCTGAATTCTGGTTTGATAAAATTTCATCCTTCATACTTTCTATTTTATTTATTATCTGTATTACCAATAACAGGTTTTAAGATTTATTATTAAAAATTTTACATCTTCACACTTAGTACAATCATCAAGCAAGTCAATTATATAAATTGTATTTAATTTGCTAATCAGAATTTATTTTTCTGATAAAGTCTAGTAAAGTCAAGTTTTAAATTTTCTTTGTACTACTCCTATCTCATCGCCAGAATACTTAAACTTGTTTGAGTAACCGCCAAGGAGGAGAGAATCTAGGAAATTTTCTGTTGAGAAAAAAGGAAGTGTAATTAAAATCACTTTTGTATTCGCTATTTTGTGTTGTTGCCGCAGGATTTCCCAGATATTCTCAATGAGAACTGAGGCATAGAAAATAATATGTTTTTAGACATTTTAGCTAGCTTGCAACGGTTATTTGTCGGTTACATTCCAGCCGCTGTATTGGGTAGTTTCATCGGTTATTTAATCGGCATGAATAGCATGATGTATCAGCTATTCAGGCGGATATTTCAGATACCACATAGCATCCCTCCTATAGCCTTGCTACCTATTGCCCTAATAGTGTTTAGAGAGAACGAACCGGCTGCTATTGTAGTAGTTTTTCTTGGAACTCTCTGGACGATGATCATTAACACTGCAATAGGTATGCAACATTTTCAGAGACAGAACAATAACTTTCGAGTAGCTATATTTCATATATTTCATGCTTTGAAAGTTGCTGTTTGGGTAGCCTGGTTTACAGTTATTGCCACAGAAATGTTGACTGGCCCAAAAGGACTTGGCTTTGTCGTCTGGGATAGTTATAAAAATGGCAACATCGATTCCGTAATTGAGACAATACTTTACATCGGCATTATTGGTCTTTTGCTGGATCAGTTCTTAGATTTCACAGGACATATTCTCTCGGAAATGGTTTCAGATGGGAAAAAATCTTCCTAAACTTTATCTAGGCTTGCGGATTGCACCTTGCCAGCTAATGGTTTGCTTCGCTGAACGTCCTCCGAAAAAATGAGTTTTTAATGGGTTGTCTTTCTAGCCAACCTATTTGAAAAGCTTCTTCTAGACGCTGCTGAAACTCTCGATAATTATCAGCGATCGCAGAACCAGGCGCAAGTAGAGAAACTGCTCACTTGCGAGGATTCCACTTGTTCAGCCTTTGGGGATTTTGCAAATACGTCTGCTCCTCCTCAATCAAGTGTAGTCACAGCATCTTGTAAGTAATTAATCTAAAATTTAGGTAATAATTCTTATTGATTTGCTTACAGTTACTTAATCTGGTATGACTGATGACCAGACTATCACCTAAGAAAGCTCAAACTAACTGCGTCCACAAGTTATAAAGTATGTGTAGATAAAACAGTGAGTGTGTTGAGAAAAAATTTATATGGCAAGCTACCAAGAAACCCTAACTAGTGACGAATCCATAAATGAGCTAATCGCCGAGACGACAAGCATCAACCATCTGGAGGTAATTGAAAATGTCATCGATTCTTTAGAACAAGATGACAGTGCGATGGTTAGCCACACTCCAGAGGGTGGTCATCTCTGGAAGTTTAAGTATGGAAGTGTGGAAGTATTCGTAAAACTCAACGGGACAACCGATGAAGACACTATAACAGTTTGGTCGACAGTGCTAGATTTACCTGCCAAAGATGAACCCAGGTTGCTGCGATATTTGTTGGAGTTGAACTGCTCTAGCACTTTTGAAGCGCGTTTCGGTATTATTGAAAACCGGGTGGTTGTGATATCGACACGCACCTTAGCGGAGTTGTCTCCTGGGGAAGTGTCTCGGCTAATTACTATCGTGGCAACGATCGCTGATAATAATGATGAAGCTTTACAGGCTGAATTTGGTGCGACTTAAAGAATTTTGGACTTCGGCTACGCTCGGTCGAACGATTTTAGCTGTATCTGATGCCTAGTAAGCAGGTTTGGCGACTAATTCCTTTGTTGGAGGCGGCTGGAAATGTGCAGATGGCCATTGACCTCTGGTTACTAGAACAGCACCAGTCTGGAAAGCATCCGCCAACTCTCCGCTTTTATATTTGGTCGCCACCTGCCATTTCTCTCGGTTATCATCAACGCCAATACCCTGAATATTGGCAAAATTTGACTTGGCAAGGTGAGAAGTTGGAGTTAGTGCAGCGTCCTACCGGGGGACGGGCGGTGCTACACCAAGGCGATTTAACTTACGCTGTAGTCACATCTGAACTGACAGGTAATCGCCTCCAGGTTTATGAAAAAATTTGTGAGTTTTTGATTCAAGGGTGGCGATCGCTTGGCGTAGAATTGCGGTACGGTACACAAGGACGAGGTTACATCCATAACCCTAACTGTTTTGGCACTGCTACCAGTGCAGATTTAGTTTTGCCAGATGGAGCCAAACTCATTGGTAGCGCTCAACTGCGACGTAGTGGGGCAATTTTACAACATGGTTCCATGCGTTTGCAACCGGATGCTGAATTGTTCGCTCAGGTATTTGGTGGAGAATCTTTTACCAACGTGGAACTGCCTCAAAAGCTGACTGTAGAAAAGATTATTGCAGCTTTAATTACCACAGCGAGCGATTGTTTTGATATGCAGATAGAAGTACAACCCCTCTCACCATCCGAGTGGAAAGCAATTTTGGCGCATCAGCTTTGAATCTTGACGGCAGGAGTTTCTTTCAAATACCCTGCTTTCACACAATCATCAATCAGTTGCAGAACAAAAGGCCAGAGTTCCGGCGCACCTGTTTCTACAGGCGCTACTCGTTTCATCACCTGATCTCGCCTAATGCCATGAATGCGCCAACTTCCGCCCTGAGTTTGCTGATTATGCAGCAAGGGTTGTATACGGTCTAGGGCTGCGGCAAACTTGGCAGTAGGTGTTTCTCCTGCTTCAAACTCATCCCAAAGTAAACGCAACTCGCTACCTTGATCTGCTGGTAAAAGTCCAAATAACCGTAACGCTGCTTGGGCTTCTTTTGCTGCCTTGCTGTGATTACCCTGGACATCGTAGCAGAAGGTATCACCTGCATCAATTTCTACTAAGTCGTGAATTAGTAGCATTTTGATGACATGGAATATATTAACATCCTCCGGGGCATATTCTGCTAATATAATTGCCATAACTGCCAAATGCCAAGAGTGTTCTGCACTATTTTCCTGGCGTGACCCATCAGTGAGTAGGGTTTGGCGTATCACCTGTTTCAATCGATCAATTTCGATGATGAACTGAATTTGTTGAGTCAGCCGATTAATTTGCACCTAAATTTCTGATTGTGGGTGGGGTTGACTGGATGTTTAACTGTAGGTGATTATCTCAATAACTCCACCGAATCTGCAAAGACTTTCTTCTGCATACCAATTAAAAAGCGTCTGGGAGTGTTGCCGTGTTTCCACCCCAAACGCTTCTTATTCTTAACTTGCTCCTCACACAAATCAAGAGTATCACTACTTTTATAAAAGAGCAAGTATATTGAGTGACACTTTCAAAACTGTACCACCAATTTCTATTCGGGCAGATTTGTTGGGAGTTTGCTAATCTACTATCAATTGTTGTTTCTTCTCATCAGAGAAAATTTTAGACTGAGTAAATTAAGTTATCGAGCCTTGAATAAGCTACTTTTTACAGGTAAATCTTTTCGCTTTATGGCTTTTGTCCTACCGCTAATTGTGTGGTGGGGATACAAAGAAGTACAAAACCAATTTGTGCAGCCGCAAGCAATTGTAGTGTTAGGTGGTTCAACGAGACGTTTAGAGCGAGAAAAGTTTACGGCAGAATTTGTCCGCCAGCATCCAAATATACCAATTTGGATTAGTGGGGGTAGTCCACCCAGATTCACCCAACAAGTGTTTACCAAAGCTGGTGTTGATCCCAAACGTTTACACTTGGACTATGAAGCAGTAGACACAGTTACTAATTTTACTACGGTAGTGGATGATTTGCAAGCTCGTGGCATTAAGAGCGTTTATTTAATTACTTCAGACTTCCATATGCGCCGGGCTTGTGTCGTCGGCGAAATTATTTTGGGTAGTCGGGGTATTTATTTAAAACCAGTGCCAGTTCCTTCAAAAAAACCCCCTGAATCTATCAAAAAATCTATTCGTGATGGAGCTAGAGCCATACTCTGGTTAGCAACTGGTTATACAGGTGTGGATGCAGCTAAAAATAAATAGTAAATCAAAGCAATTTTGGATTTTGCGTCCACCAAAATTTTTAGCAACAGCTTAGATTGCTCGAAATAGCCTAGTGTGTTAGGGGAAAAAACGCCCCAATTTCCTCCACAATTTGATACCCTAGCTTAAACAGATTTGAGAAAAATTAAAGCGTGGAAATTCAACTTGGGCGGGGAAAAACAGCTCGCAGAGCTTACGGAATAGATGAAATTGCTCTAGTCCCCGGTAACAGAACACTAGACCCTAGTTTGGCAGATACTAAGTGGCGTATTGGCAATATTGAGCGAGAAATCCCAATAATTGCGAGTGCAATGGATGGTGTAGTCGATGTTCGCATGGCTGTACGTTTGTCACAGTTAGGAGCATTAGGTGTCCTCAACTTAGAGGGTATTCAAACTCGCTATGCTGACCCAGAGCCAATATTAGATCGGATTGCCTCTGTGGGGAAAGATGAATTTGTTGCCCTGATGCAAGAACTCTATGCCGAACCAATCAAGCCGGAATTAATTGAACAACGTATTCAGGAAATTAAACAACAAGGTGGGATTGCGGCGGTGAGTATGACTCCAGCCGGTGCAAGTAAGTATGGTGAGGCGGTGGCAAAAGCTGGGGCAGATTTATTTTTTGTCCAAGCTACGGTGGTTTCTACTGCATACCTGTCACCAGAGTCGATACTACCACTTGATTTAGCAGAATTTTGTCGCTCAATGCCCATCCCCGTGGTGTTGGGGAATTGCGTGACTTATGAAGTCACTTTGAATTTGTTGAAAGCTGGGGCGGCTGGGGTACTGGTGGGAATTGGGCCTGGTGCGGCTTGTACGTCGCGTGGGGTGTTGGGTGTGGGTGTGCCACAGGCAACTGCGATCGCTGATTGTGCTGCGGCACGAGATGATTACTACAAGGAAACTGGCAACTATATCCCCATCATTGCTGATGGCGGTTTAATCACTGGTGGCGACATTTGTAAATGCATTGCCTGTGGTGCCGATGGTGTGATGATTGGTTCGCCCTTTGCCAAAGCTGCCGAAGCCCCAGGACGAGGTTATCATTGGGGTATGGCAACTCCTAGCCCAATATTGCCTCGTGGCACCCGGATTCGCGTTGCCACCACTGGCAGCCTAGAGCAAATACTCATTGGGCCAGCAGGATTGGATGATGGCACTCACAATCTTTTAGGAGCCTTAAAGACCAGCATGGGCACCTTGGGAGCCAAAAATATCAAAGAAATGCAGCAAGTGGAAGTTGTGATTGCGCCTTCTTTATTAACTGAGGGTAAAGTTTACCAAAAAGCTCAACAATTAGGTATGGGTAAGTAAAGGGAATGGGGAATAGGGAATAGGGAAGGATGAGGGAGACAGCAAAGATGCGGGAGAAATAATTAATGCCCACTCCCCACTCCCCACTCCCCACTCCCCACTCCTTACAATAAATTTTCCAGCCCCCTAAACAATTACTGGAAAAATCCTATATGTCGCCTACAATAGAAGTAACGGAGACTATGTTTCCGTTCACTCCTCACACCACACTCCGCCCGGACTACTGTTCGGGCGGTTCCTTATGTTTATGAATAAATTTTATAGCTTCTTTGCAAATGTACATCCTCTACTTCCAAGCTGAGGTTTTTGCTATGGTAGAATTTTCACCAAGCTCAGATATATTTGGCAAAGGTTTTAGGCATGTCAACAGCCACACAAGTTACCGATTCTAGTTTCAAGCAAGAAGTACTCGACAGCGAGGTACCCGTTTTAGTTGACTTTTGGGCACCCTGGTGTGGACCATGCCGTATGGTGGCTCCTGTTGTCGATGAAATCTCCGAACAGTACAAAGGTCAAATAAAGGTCGTAAAAGTCAACACGGATGAAAATCCGAATGTTGCCAGTCAGTACGGCATCCGCAGCATTCCCACATTAATGATTTTTAAGGGTGGACAAAAAGTTGATATGGTAGTCGGCGCTGTGCCTAAAACTACATTAGCTACCACTCTCGAAAAGTATCTTTGAAACTCAATCGGCAACAAAAACCTCTTGAGTTATCCATATTGTTCTAACTTTAGGTTAATTTTTGTAACCAAGTTTGAAAGGCGCGAATTTCTCGTCTTTCAAACTTTTTTGAATTTATTTATATACTTTAAGAATGTTTTTAGGAGTTTTCTATTTTAAAAACAACTTCCTAATTCCCGCATTAATAATTTACATGGCAGGGCTGCTAACAAAAATCTAACTAGATTGAGCGAGTAAAATTTTACACGGTCTATACTGTAGTTTCCTTTTTCTCCTCTAGCTTAAATACCATCAATTACAGCGTAAGCAAGGTCTAACTGATCATCAAATGTTTGCCCATAACATCTGCTAGAACAAAGACAGCGATAAATGTTTGAACGAGAACAGAAATATAGCAGTTCTCGTTTACGTGAGTACACCCGTAGGGGCACGGCATGCCGTGCCCCTACACCTTGGGATATAACGTTGTACCGCATCTGAATGGGAACCGCTATATCTACACTAGACAGCTTTTATCAGGGTTTGATCACAAACTAATCACAATCTTGCTTACTTTGCTAAAACCCAAAGGAAGATTAAGAGTAGGAATAAAACAAGTCTGTTAAAAAAAAGCAACGCTGATGTATTTCTAATTAAGTTCCACATATGTTGAAGTAGAGATATATTTTGATAATCTCTCGCCCATAAATAAACTATTCGTTGTTGAATCTATGAAGTCTTATTTAGCCGCCGCTATTCAATTGACCAGTGTGCCCGATCTACATAAAAATCTGGCACAGGCAGAAGAATTAATAGATTTGGCCGTGCGTCAAGGTGCTGAATTGGTGGGTTTACCAGAAAACTTTTCGTATATGGGAGAAGAAAAAGATAAACTCGCCCAAGCGGATACGATCGCTCTTGAAAGTGAAAAGTTTCTCAAAACAATGGCTCAACGCTTTCAAATTACCATCTTGGGCGGCAGCTTTCCAGTTCCGGTAGACAATACAGGCAAGGTTTATAATACCACTGTACTCATCGATCCAAGCGGTGAAGAACTTGCCCGTTACTACAAAGTACACCTATTTGATGTTGATGTCCCCGACGGCAATACTTATCGAGAATCGAGTACGGTTGTGGCTGGTACGCAACTACCCCCCGTTTATTTGTCAGAAAAACTTGGTAATTTAGGACTTTCTATTTGTTATGATGTCCGCTTCCCGGAACTGTACCGTCATCTGGCAGAGAAGGGAGCTGATGTGATGTTTATTCCCGCCGCTTTTACCGCCTTTACTGGCAAAGACCACTGGCAAGTACTATTACAAGCCAGAGCTATCGAAAATACCGCCTACGTCATTGCTCCTGCCCAAACAGGCAATAACTACGCCCGCCGTCTAACCCACGGACACGCTGTTATTATCGACCCTTGGGGTGTAATTTTAGCTGATGCTGGGGAAAAGCCGGGAATTGCGATCGCTCAAATCAATCCCACTAGGCTCGAACAAGTCCGCCGTCAAATGCCTTCTCTACAGCACCGAGTATTTTAAGTCTTGGCGACAAGGGGGACAAAAGGAATAACCAATGCCCAGTTCATATAAATAAATAAAACAAAAAACCGGGCAACCACCCGGTTTATGCCAATATTAGAATCCTCAGTCTTCTAAAAGAATAGTAGCACTGTGGGGCTATTTATTTGTTGTCAGAATTAAACTTTAGCAGCTGCCTTGGTGACAACATTTAGTTCACCCTTAGCATACTTAGCAGCAAAATCTTCTAAAGAAACCTGCTTGATCTTGCTTGCATTGCCAGCAGTACCAAATTGCTGATAGCGTTCAGCACAAATCTTCTGCATATATACAATAGAAGGCTTGAGGAAGTGGCGGGGGTCAAACTCCTCTGGTTTTTTAGCCAAAGCTTCACGTACAGCAGCAGTAATTGCTAGACGGTTATCGGTGTCGATGTTTATTTTACGTACACCACTCTTAATACCTTTTTGGATTTCTTCTACAGGTACACCGTAGGTTTCAGGAATTGCACCACCATATTGGTTAATTATTGCAAGCAAGTCTTCAGGTACAGAAGAAGAACCGTGCATTACTAAGTGGGTGTTAGGCAAACGGCGGTGAATTTCTTCAATGCGGCTGATGGCCAAAATTTCGCCGGTTGGCTTGCGTGTAAACTTGTAAGCACCGTGGCTTGTGCCAATGGCAACAGCCAAAGCATCTACTTGGGTTGCTTCTACGAAGTCAACAGCTTCATCGGGGTCAGTTAGCAGTTGGGAGTGGTCGAGTGTACCCTCAAAACCGTGACCATCTTCAGCTTCACCAGCACCAGTTTCTAGAGAACCCAAACAACCGAGTTCACCTTCAACGCTGACACCCAAAGCATGAGCTACATTTACAACTTCGCGGGTAACACTGACGTTGTACTCGAAGCTAGCGGGGGTCTTAGCGTCAGCTTCCAAAGAACCATCCATCATTACGCTTGTGAAGTTGTTCTTCATTGCTGAGTAGCAGGTAGCAGGTGCATTACCATGATCTTGGTGCATGACAATGGGAATCTGAGGATAGGTTTCTACCGCTGCCAAAATTAGGTGGCGGAGGAAGTTTTCTCCAGCATAAGCACGAGCGCCACGAGAAGCTTGTAAAATTACGGGGCTATCTGTCTCGACAGCAGCTTTCAGGATCGCCTGAATCTGCTCCAAATTGTTAACGTTGAAAGCTGGGATGCCGTAACCGTTTTCAGCTGCGTGATCCAACAACAGCCGCAGTGGTACAAGCGCCATAAATAGTCCTCCTAATGTGGTTGTCAGCTAGTCTGTGAGAGAAGCGTAATAATAACGCTAAATCTTAAGAGTTTTTTCAACTTATAGGAAATTATAGCTAGTGTAGTGTATCTATGTTGAAAAAGTTTACGCCATAATTACTATAAATATGCCTTATAGTTGCTCTATACTGCTGTACAGTTAGCTACCCCAAGGATAGCAGCTTTGGTAGCGCGGTATCCCAAATCTTCATCTGAAAAGCGATCGCCTACGACGGTTGGGAACGCTTTTATGCCAGACCCTACGCGAACGCGAACGCACTCAACCCATCTGCAAAATCTCAATTTCAATAAAAAGCGATCGCACTTCCAAAGGTGAAGATTAGCGATCGCTCTTTATACATATTCAAAGCTGTTGTTCAACAAAAACGCTTGAGTGTAACCCGTTATAGACATCGCACAGACAGTTAAGAAGGTACGTTACCATTCTTGGTAACGCACCCTAACAGATTAGGCGATTGTACTGATATTAATCAGTCCTTTAGGAACGGCTAATACGATAGGTAAGTGTGTAGTCCCAGGTAGACCAGCCTATACCGCTTTTTTTGGACATTACCCAGGCTCGCTCTTCATGGGAGGGTCCTGTAGAGGAAATTTCTAATTCGGTAGTACCGAGTAAGTCATCTTTATCTAAAGTAGAGAGAATGCCTACCCCGGTTGTAGCTGCTTTTAGTACCGTTGCCGCAATAGCTCCTTGTGGGCCTGCTGCTGATAAGGCAGCTGAAACAGCCGTGCTAATTTGTTGAACTGTATCACCGTACTTAGCCCAGTCTTTTCCAGCATCTTCGTCGTAAGCTTTTAGTCCGCCTTTGATGCTTTCTCCTTGTGGGATTTCGCCCTCAAATAAAACGGCTTGGTCTGGTTTGAAAGATTTCCTTTGCTTATCATTGATTTTAATAGGAGTTGTCAGAATTGCCTTAGTGATTGTTCCTCCAACCAAACCACCGACGAGATAAAAATCGTCAGCGCCGGTTATATCTTCGGTATCTCGGCAATGAACGTCAATTAATTCGACTTTTAGCTTTGTCATAAGTTTCTTGGATTATTGCATTTGGTGTTGTGTTCAGAATGGCACTCTGTTAATGAGCATCTGAATGCCTTTTTTTGTTCTTCACGTATATATGTCATAGCTGTAAATTAAGGTAACAATATCATCTGGGTTGAGTGACAAAATCACCTCGAAGGCTCGTAAAGCCGCAGACTCAAAAGCTATGACTGCCTTCTGCCTCAGTTATGCGCTTTCAGACCGCATTGAAGTAACCGTAAAATTACTGAAATACACTTACAACTTAGTCAATTTCCCTTAACTGTAATCTTTCTTTATATCTTCACCAAAAAGCGATCGCTCATCCGAAAATCTTTTACTCCCAAGAGCGATTGCATTCATAATATATCTATAAAGTTTTCGGGGGATGCACTAGCTTGAATCCAATCTCAGTGTAGCTATTTAGACAAAACTACTTTGCGTTGTATAAATACAGACTGATTTTAGGGATTTTCCTTTGCGTGAGACATTCATTCCTAAATTCAGCAACGCCAACTTTAACTTCTAAGTTGCACCGGCATAGCTAAATAGGTCATTTTCACCCCCCCCAAAGGTGTAAAAATCACTGGAGTCAGGCTTTGATTCAAATGCATTTGAATTTCAGAAGATGGTAACTCTTTCAAGCCTTCCATCAAATATTTAATGTTAAAAGCAATTTCTATATTCTCCCCAGATATCTGCGCCGGCATTGACTCTCTACCACTGCCCACATCTTGAGCTTCGCAAGATAAAGTAATTTCTTGGGCTTCACTGTCAATACTCACTTTAACAATATTATTTTTCTGGTCAGCTAGCACAGCAATCCGTTCCAAAGTGCTGACGAATTGTCGCCGTTCAATTGTCACTTGTCGCTCAAATTGGCGCGGGATTAATTGTCGATAAGCAGGATATTGCCCTTCTAATGTGCGACTAGTCAAGCGTTGATTTTGCCATGCAAACACAACTTGACCTTGATCGAAATATAAAGCCACAGGTTCATCTGATGAGGCGTTATGAGCTAGCATTCGTTGGAGTTCGCGCAATGCTCTAGCTGGTACTGTCACCTCTAGCTGACTGGTTCCGCCTAGAGGACGTTCGTTGCTAGTTTCGACTACTGCTAGGCGGTGTCCGTCGGTAGCTGCAAATTCTAAGGTATCTTGTTTAACTGTTAAATGAACTCCCGTAAGTACTTGCTTGGTTTCATCTGCACTGGTAGCAAATAATGAACCGCGTAAGCCCTCAATTAATGCCGTGGTTGTGAGATAAATTACTTCCGTATTTTCAATTACAGGTAGTTCGGGGAATTCTTCAGGCCCCATTGCTCGGACTTGGTAATGTCCACTCTTGGGTGTGAGTGTAACAATTAAACCTTCTCCAGCGGGTGTTACACCTGTGAGGGCTGATTCATCGTCTAGAGTGATTTCGCCTTCTGGAAGACGAGAGGTGATATCTACAAGTAATTTAGCAGGAAGTGCGATCGCGCCTCCTTGCCAAACCTCTGCATTAAAGCTGGTGCGGATTCCCAAGCTGAGATCAAAGGCTGTTAAGCTAACTTGGTTAGTTTCAGCATCCGCTTGGAGCAGCACATTGGCAAGGACTGGATGAGTTGGTCGTGAAGGTACTGCACGACTGACGAGTGAGAGATTTGTACTGAGATCGCTTTGGGAGCAAACTAATTTCATAAGTCAGATTCAGCTGGTGACAGATATCCTAACATCCTTATTGTTCTCGCTGTTTTTTAGTTAGTGCGTAGGTGCGATCGCTTGTTAGGTTCAGATCCCCGACTTCTCTCAGAAGTCGGGGATCTTGTTGTTCACGAATGATTTAGGATTGCTATATTTCGAGATGATTTTTCCCGACAAACTTGATATGAGCGTCTAATGCATCGCTAAATACCACCATGTCTTAGGTTAAAGCCGTAATGCACTCTATTTTATCTGTCAAAATTTAAACCTTTGCAACTTATGCTCTGACATATATAAAAAACGCTTGAGCATTTTTTGCAAATGCAGAAGCAGTTTAAGCAAATACTTGATGCTTTGCAACAAATACTCCTCCATGTATAAGAAAGGTTTAAGTTTTTCCTGCAAACATATAAGTCGTTGCAACAAATACTTAATACTTCGCAACAAATACTCCTCCATGTATAAGAAAGGTTTAAGTTTTTCCTGCAAACATATAAGTCGTTGCAACAAATGCTTAATACTTCGCAACAATTGCTCCTCCATGTATAAGAAACGTTTAAGTCATTGCAACAATTGTTGTAGTGAACTTATAAGTCAATTTACTACTGGAAATCTCCAAATAATCTCAGTGAAATTAACTAAAGTTTTTAAAATGCGATGTCTACGACGGGCTACGCCTACGCCCTTCTCTGCTATATTTTACGATGACATCAGACATATTTTTGTATAAAACAGTACTGTAAACCTAGTATCAGAGATGCATGATGGCACGTCGTAAAAGGAATTCCAACATTTTAGAGAGAGCTGATCGCCGGATTGAAAGTTTACAATCTATCAGTGTAGAACTTGACTTTGGAGAAGGGCTGACCATGAAAGCCTACACGATCACAATTAACAATTTACGGTCTAATCTTGCTGCCTACAACACTGCTTTGTCCACCATTGACAAACTCACAGATGACGTGAACAACGCAGAACAGATTGTCATAGCAATGTCAGAAAAAATGTTACTAGGAGTTGGCAGCCGTTACGGTAAAACCAGCCAAGAATATGAGATGGCGGGTGGTGTGCGACGACGTAATACCAAGAATAGGCGACGAGTACCAGGAAATGTCAAACTCACCAATTCTTTAGCAAACGATTCTGTTGAGCTTTCTTCTGTAAATGGATCTACCAATGGG
>JBBSCU010000002.1:0-60988 GCA_038249935.1 Chroococcales cyanobacterium | reverse complement strand
TTTTTGGAGGGTAAAAATTCATGCTAAATACGTGGTAACTGTTTGGGTAAAAGCTTATCTAGCATAGACTTTGCGTTCACATAGACACAAAATTTGCATGAACTAGAAACTGGGAAATTTCATCAAAATCAACACCCTAGACACAGGGTCATGAGGTATGCGTGATCAGAAATTGTTAGGGATCTCTTGTATAGTGACTCATTGGCTGTATTTCACTAAAGTTGAGCATAAATTTGATCAGAGCATCTCAGTTTTGCAAAAAAATCTGAGAAAAAATCCGAAAAGCAAGAATTTCAGTTTGTAGTTTCAGTATATACTTACAAAGCTAAGATAGATGCACTCAATTGTATTTTCTAAGTCGGAACTTCCGGTATAGCTTGTGGGTCTACATTTGCCAAACGCGATCAATACGATCTAACCAGATGCGACTCAAAAACTGGAAAAGTTTGTTTTTTTGTACTTTGTTAGCATCCAGTAGTGGAAGCTGGTGTTGCATTGGAGTAGATGCGGCAGAATCTGCAAATACAAATATTTGGCGTTTTAACAATTTAGTAAATACACAGGTAACTCATAAGCCATGTCAGAAGTTGGCACAAAAGGCAATTGACTCTTTGTGCAAGCAGTCCAGTGAGTCGCAGAATTTAGACTCTCAGATGCCGTTAAATGTGCCACAGCAAACACCAGAAACAACTCAAACTCCAAACCCAACCGAAGAAGTTGAGGATACTGAAAAGCAAAATGATCTGCCACATCTAGAAGTGCAGCCAACTGATTTGCCTACATCTCCTCCAGACTCAATGGAGCAACTGTTGAATGCACCTGAGATAAATTATTCCCAAAGGCTGGAGAGACTAGTGCAACTGCTGCGATCGCCAAAACAGCCACCTGAGTCTAATCGCGATCGCGAATTGGGGTTGCATCTGCGGTTAAGACCCCTAGAACAGCCTGTTTTTCCACCAATAGAAAAACCTGTAATTAAGTTTAAACCTATAGGCTATCTACAAGCCCGTGTAGGCTATTTCCAAACAAGTAACATTTTTTCCTCAAATGATAATCCGATAGAAGATGGTTTAATTATTTCTGGATTAACGCTAGCCTCTGCATATTTACCTTTGGGATCTAAGACTTACTTAAATGGCTCAATTGATGGCAACCTAATTCGTTATCTAAATCAGTCACAATACCATTACAACCAAGTAAGATTTAATCTCAGTATCTACCAGCAGCTATCACGGCGAATGTACGGAGAAATCAGTTGGAGGAATCAACAGTTATTTTTTGCCAACAACAGCGATCGCCCTGATAGTTTTAAAGCAGGCGATCGCTTTTTCAGCGAAAATTCCCTACAACTGTCTTTGAGACGGCGCGATCCCCTAACTCCAAAATTAACGCTAGATAGCTTTTACGAATTAAATGTAGATTTTGCTGATCCCCAAAATCGTAGTCGGATAATCAATTCCTTCTGGGTTTCTCTAAACTATTTCTGGCAAAAGCCTCTCCAGGTTGGTATTAACTACCAGGTAAACTTTTCGGACTTTACACAGCGCGATCGAGAAGACCAATTTCATCGGCTATTTGGTCACTTAAATTACCGAATATCCGATACCAGTAATCTGAATGTGCAGACTGGAGTAAGTTTAGGTAGTTCAACCGTGGAAAATATTAATTTTGATGGCTGGTTCTTGAGTATTAATTACAATTTGCAATTAGGTCAGTTTTGAAATTAGTCATTTGTCCTTTGTCCTTTGTCAAAAATCAATGACCAATGACCAATGACTACATATAACTAATCCAATCACTCCAGCTACCAGCATAAAGTTTACCCTTGCTAATGCCAGCTAATTCTAAAGAAAGTAAATTTACACAAGCAGTAACGCCAGAACCGCAATAAACCAAGATTTCCTCGGCTGTTTCTAACTTCTCCCACCGACGGCGTTGTTCTGGTTGTGGAAGTAGATAGCCGGAAGAGTCTGTAACTTCTTGCCAAGGATAGTTAACTGCACCAGGAATATGTCCAGCTATTTTATCAACTGGCTCTCGTTCACCTCGGTAGCGATCGCTTTCTCTTGAATCTAGCAATACTACTTCTGGTTGATCTTTGCGACTTTTCACTTCTGTAATATCTACCAGCTTTTCTGTTTGTACTTGAGCTACAAACTTACCCATCTGGGGGTGAGGAATGACATCCGTAACCGGATACCCAGCTTTTTGCCATCCAGCAAAGCCTCCATCCAGTACCACTACTTGCTCATGTCCTAGATAGCGCAACAGCCACCATAGACGAGCCGCAAAAGCAAAGCGCGAATCATCATAAGCGACAACTAGAGTTTTTTGATAATTTACTCCAATCGCTGCAAATTTGTTAGCTATATCATTGGGGTTAGGTAAAGGATGTCTACCACCATGCTTACCTACTAGACTGGAAAGATCCTGATTCAAATCTAGATAATATGATCCCTCTAGATGACTTGTTTGGTACTGTTGGTGTCCTAGTTGGGGATCAGCTAAAGAAAAGCGACAATCCACAATAACGACTTGCCGATCTTCTAGATGTTCAAACAGCCAAGGTGGCGAAACAACAAATTGAGTATTGGTCATCATACAGTTTTTTTATAAAATATCAGACTTAGAGATTTTACACCTAAGCTAATAGCAGATGGTTGTCTTACCTTCGTCTCCCAAGAGTTTAGTGATTACCATAAAGGTTTGAAACTCAAAACCCTATATATCCATAGAAAGTAAGCATTAATACTGCTTACTCGTGCTTTTAAATTGAATAATTTCCGTAAAAACTCTGATTAAAGGTTTGTGCTAGATTATAATACTTAAAGTAGAAGCAAAAATTTGACAACAATATACCCGTTGTTTGTAACATAGAAAATATATGTGGCAAAAACTCAGATGGACAGCTTAACATAATGGCTAATGCCTATAGAAACTCTGGCTCAGATACAGTTGAATACTAAATTTATTTTTGAAATCTGACACTGTTAACTTGTGCAAAAACTTGGAGTACCTTTGTGATTCAATGGAATCCAACCATATAAGCTTTACAGAAGAAATTGTTAACCGGTCAAACCCGTTTAGCAGAGTGAAGAACATCGGTTCAAATCATGCCGTAGAATCGCCAAATGCGGAGGGTTATTCTTTAGGCTTCTCTCAAGAAGACTTTATGCTTGAAAATAGGCAATCAATGTCTTCTTGGATGAAAACTGATATTAATTGTGGTGATCAGTCATTGGTTTCTAGGACAGTAGAATTAGAGCCGCCGCAGATTTTAGTAGTTGACGATCATGCTGCCAGTCGGATGACCGCTGTTGCCCTCTTGGGAATGGAAGGATATGAAGTGATTGAGGCGGACAGTGGTTCCATTGTTCTAGGATTGGTGACGCAAAAACAACCAGATTTGATTTTGCTGGATGTGATGATGCCAGGAATGGATGGATTTGAAGTGTGCCAATTGCTCAAGCAAGATGAGCAGACTAGGCTAATTCCAGTGATTTTTCTGACGGCGTTAAATGACAGGCGATCGCGCATTCGGGGAATTGAAGTTGGGGGAGATGATTTTCTCACCAAACCCTTTGATCGGGTGGAACTGGCGGCGCGTGTGAAGTCTTTGGTACGGCAGAAACGTCTAAACGAAGACTTAGATCATGCCGAACAAGTGCTATTTTCCATTGCCATGTCGATTGAAAGTCGCGATCCCAATACAGGTAATCATTGTGAACGGCTGGTAAAATGGGGGCAAATTTTTGGTGAATACCTTAACCTCTCACGCTACCAAATTCGAGATTTAAGGTGGGGTGGTTATCTCCACGATATTGGTAAAGTGGGTATTCCCGATGTGGTGCTGCTAAAAAAAGGTAAACTCACTCCCGAAGATTGGCAGATCATGCAGCAGCACGTTTTGATTGGCGAAAAAATCTGCCAGCCACTACGCAGTATGCAGGGTGTAATTCCAATTATTCGTCATCACCACGAACGCTGGGATGGCTCAGGCTATCCTGATAGACTGAAAGGGGATGATATTCCTTACCTAGCGCAAGTATTTCAGTTAATTGATATTTACGATGCCCTGACTAGCGAACGACCTTACAAAAGAGCTTTTACTACGAACGAAGCACTTTCGATGATGCTAGAAGAAACTGATTCAGGTTGGCGCAATCCTCGATTAATGCAGCAGTTTACAGAGTTTATTCGCTCTCACCAGAACAAAGAGTTTTAAGTAATTAATATTTCTCTCTTCGATGATTAGCTGGTATGATTTGAGCCGACATCTCAAAGTACCAATGGCATTAATCACAATTTTAGAGATAGCTGATAGCTAATTATGGTAGTTGTAGCAATTTTAGCGGCGGGACGCGGCACACGGATGAAATCAGACTTACCCAAGGTTTTACATTCTTTGGGTGGGCGATCGCTAGTCGAGAGAGTTCTCGTAAGTGTAGAACCACTTTCACCCTCACGGCGAATCGTGATTGTGGGGTATCAGTCCGAGGAAGTCAAAGCCGCCATGCATTCAATTCCCAGTTTGGAGTTTGTCGAACAGACTGTACAACTGGGTACAGGTCATGCCATCCAGCAATTACTTCCTCACTTGGAAGATTACACTGGGGATTTACTGATACTTAACGGCGATTTACCGTTGATACGCAGCGAAACCCTTGAGCAGATGTTACAAACTCACGCCCAAAATCAGAATGCTGCTACCATTCTCACTTCGCACCTACCTGATCCCACAGGCTACGGGCGCGTCTTTTGTAACGATGAAAATATTGTGCAGCTTATGGTCGAACACAAGGATTGTACTACTGCTCAAAGACAAAATCACCGGATTAACGCTGGGGTTTACTGCTTTCGCTGGCCAGATTTGGCCAAGGTGTTACCCCACCTACAGGCAAACAATGCCCAAAAAGAATACTATCTCACCGATGCCGTGACTCAGGTGGGACGAGTGATGGCAGTGGATGTTGGGGATTATCAAGAAATTCTCGGTATTAACGATCGCCTACAATTGGCAACAGCATCGGAGATTTTGCAAAGACGAGTCAAGGAAAAATGGATGCTGGCGGGTGTCACCCTCATCGATCCTACAAGTATCACCATTGATGATACGGTAGAATTACAGCCGGATGTAATTATTGAACCTCAAACTCACCTGCGGGGAAATACGGTGATTCAAACAGGAAGTCACATTGGCCCGGGAAGTTTAATTGAAAATAGTCAGTTGGCTGAAAATGTGACTGTGCAGTATTCTGTGGTTATAAATAGCATTGTGCAAGCCGGAAGCCGCATTGGCCCATATTCCCATTTGCGTAGTCAGGTAGAAGTGGGTGCTGGTTGCCGTGTGGGGAATTTTGTGGAATTGAAAAATACTCAGTTAGGCGATCGCACGAATGCAGCACATTTATCATATATAGGTGATACCGTTGTCGGCAATCAGGTGAATATTGGTGCGGGGACAATTACCGCCAATTATGACGGCGTAAAGAAACACCGTACCAAAATAGGCGATCGGACTAAAACTGGTGCCAATAGCGTTTTAGTTGCTCCACTCACCTTGGGAGATGATGTTTACGTGGCTGCTGGTTCCACTGTGACAGAAGATGTCCCTGATAATTCTTTGGTGATTGCCCGTAGTCGTCAGGTTGTGAAACCAGGTTGGCGCAAGAATCGCTAATAAAGCCATAATCAAATTATCCAAGCGCCCACTTTTTGATGATAGTGAGCGCTCCTAACTTCTGTCTTGATAAAACTTATGTTACGGCTATAGCAGTTCTAAATTATCTGTAAAAAGTTCTTTTTCTGGCGTTGCAGAGATTCCCGACCCCATACCCCACAAAAAAGAATAAATTATCTTAAAGTCTTATCAAATAAATACTTTGGTTATTGAGTACTTTATTAATACATATTAATAGATGCAGGATTTCGGATGAGATATTAATAGATGCAGTATTTATTTAAAGTTAACCGTGCAAACTTTAGATTTTGAATTTTGCATTGGAGGTTTTTGGTTCATTGACTTAAGAGCCAAAAGCCATCAATAAATCATGTTTTTAACAAGGGGTAAATCTCAGTAAGGTTCGGATAAAATCCCCCTTTTAACAGCTGTTACTAACTCGTGTTCACTGATTTCCTAGCTCTGGCTATTTCTAATTCTTCTAGTCACACGTTCTGAATAATGCAGTTTAGAGACTGGGACAAAAAACAAATTATGAACAAAACCTTTGCAACTATCGACGGGAATGAGGCTGTTGCCCGTGTTGCTTACAAATTAAATGAAGTAATTGCCATTTATCCTATCACCCCTTCTTCAGCAATGGGCGAATGGGCGGATGCTTGGTCAGCAGAAGGTCATCCCAACCTTTGGGGAACTGTTCCCAGTGTTGTGCAGATGCAGAGTGAGGGGGGAGCCGCCGGTGCTATGCATGGGGCATTACAAACAGGTTCCTTGAGTACCACCTTCACGGCATCTCAGGGATTATTGTTAATGATCCCCAACTTCTACAAAATTGCTGGTGAACTGACTAGCGCCGTGGTTCACGTTGCAGCCCGCTCCCTGGCGACTCACGCATTATCAATTTTTGGCGACCATAGCGATGTGATGGCAGCTCGTGCGACTGGTTTTGCTCTACTGTGTTCCGCCTCGGTGCAAGAAAGTCAAGATTTTGCTCTCATTGCTCATGCTGCTACTTTAGAGGCGCGAGTCTCGTTTATGCACTTTTTTGATGGCTTCCGTACTTCCCATGAAGTGCAGAAGGTCAAACTGCTTTCAGATGACGATTTGCGATCGCTCATCCACGATAACCTAATACTCGCTCACCGCGCCCGTGCCCTTACCCCAGATCGTCCAGTATTGCGAGGTACTGCCCAAAACCCTGATGTCTACTTTCAAGGACGTGAAGGCGCTAACCCTTACTACAACGCCTGTCCTGAAATTGTCCAGCACATCATGGATCAATTTGGAGAACGCACGGGAAGACGTTACCAAATTTATGAATATTACGGAGCCAGCGATGCCTCGCGTGTTATCGTTCTTATGGGTTCAGGCTGCGAAACCGTCCATGAAACGGTAGATTATCTTAACGCCCGTGGTGAAAAAGTTGGTGTAGTGAAAGTGCGACTTTACCGCCCCTTTGATGTCCAAAGGTTTGTTGCAGTATTACCAACTAGTGTACAAGCGATCGCTGTTCTTGACCGCACCAAAGAACCAGGTAGCGCCGGGGAACCGTTGTATTTAGATGTCGTGGCTGCTATCCATGAGGCGTGGGGAACAGGGGGAGAATTCCTAACTTCTAACTCCTCACTCAGCACTCCTCACTCCTCACTCCTCACTCAGCACGGGCTAAACGCCCCGCTACCGCTAACAGCACTCAGCACTCCTAAAGTTGTTGGTGGTCGTTACGGTCTTTCTTCTAAAGAATTTACTCCGGCGATGGTGAAGGGCGTTTTTGATAACCTTGTTCAAGCTAAACCAAAAAATCACTTTACTATTGGGATTAATGACGACGTTACTTACACTTCTCTCAGCTTTGACCCCAATTTCTCTACAGAATCGGATCATGTCGTTCGGGCAATGTTCTATGGGTTGGGTGCTGATGGCACTGTTGGGGCTAACAAAAACTCTATCAAGATTATTGGTGAAGAAACCGACAATTACGCCCAAGGTTACTTTGTCTATGATTCTAAGAAATCTGGCTCCATGACCGTTTCTCATCTGCGTTTCGGTAAAGAGCCAATTCGCTCTACTTATTTGATTAACCAAGCCAACTTTATTGGCTGCCATCACTGGGGATTTCTAGAACGCATAGATATTTTAAAGGCTGCTATTCCTGGGGCGACTTTACTGCTTAACAGTCCTTATGATGCAGATAGCGTCTGGGAAAATCTGCCGATGAAGGTGCAGCAGCAAATTATTGACAAGCAGTTGAAGTTATATGTGATTAATGCTAGTCAGGTCGCCCGTGAAAGTGGCATGGGCGGAAGAATTAACACTATTATGCAGGTATGCTTCTTTGCCTTAGCGGGTGTATTGCCACAAGAAGAAGCGATCGCTAAAATCAAACAAGCGATTGACAAGACCTACGGTAAAAAAGGTGTAGAAGTTGTCCGCATGAACTTACAAGCCGTAGACAACACCTTAGAAAACTTACATCAGGTCAAATTAATTGATATTGATAAGGAAATAGGCTCTTGTACAGACGCGATTCATCGCGTCTCTCCTGGCTCTCCTAGCTCCACAGACGCGATGAATCGCGTCTCTACTAGCTCCACAGACGCGATGAATCGCGTCTCTATTAAATCCGCCCCTGAATTTGTGCGGGACGTTCTGGGTAAAATTATGGTGTGGGAAGGAGATGACTTACCTGTTAGCACACTACCAGTTGACGGCACCTTTCCCGTAGGTACTGCCAAGTGGGAAAAACGTAACGTTGCCGAAGAGATACCTGTGTGGGAGCCAGATATCTGCGTTCAATGTGGTAAGTGCGTGATGGTTTGTCCCCACAGCGCCATCCGTGCAAAAGCTTATCAATTAGATAAGTTAGTCAATGCACCAGGAACTTTCAAGTCAACTAATGCCAAAGATAAAGACTTTGCTAATCAAAAATTTACCATTCAAGTTGCCCCAGAAGATTGCACAGGATGCGCCATCTGTGTAGATATTTGCCCTGCCAAAAATAAATCTGAGCCATTATTTAAAGCGATTAATATGGCACAACAGTTGCCATTGCGGGAGGAAGAACGGAAAAACTGGGATTTCTTCTTAAGTTTGCCAAATCCTGATAGACGATCGCTAAAATTAAACCAGATTCGCCAACAACAACTACAAGAACCTTTATTTGAATTCTCTGGTGCTTGTGCAGGTTGTGGTGAAACACCTTATTTAAAATTATTAACACAATTGTTTGGCGATCGCGCCGTCATTGCCAATGCTACAGGTTGCTCTTCAATTTATGGTGGCAATCTCCCCACCACTCCTTGGACAACAAACGCCCAAGGACGCGGCCCCGCGTGGTCTAATAATTTATTTGAAGATAATGCCGAATTTGGTTTTGGCTTCCGCCTTTCCCTTGATAAACAAGCCGAGTTTGCAGCAGAACTGCTGCAACAATTGGGGAGTGAAATAGATGAAAACCTTGCTCAGTCGATCCTCAAAGCCGAACAAAAATCTGAAGCTGATATTTGGGAACAGCGCGAAAGAATAGAACTATTGCATCAGAAGTTAGATGAAATCCTAACTCTCGACCCCAATCTCAAATCCAAAGTCCAAAATCTAAAATCCCTTGCTGATTACTTAGTGAAAAAAAGCGTCTGGATTGTTGGCGGTGACGGTTGGGCTTATGATATTGACTTTGGCGGCATCGATCATGTGATTGCAAGTGGTCGAAATGTCAACATCTTAGTGATGGATACAGAAGTGTATTCTAACACAGGCGGACAATCTTCTAAAGCTACGCCACGAGCAGCAGTTGCTAAATATGCCGCCAGTGGCAAACCTGCGCCTAAAAAAGACTTAGGTTTGATTGCCATGACCTACGGAAATGTTTATGTAGCGAGTGTAGCCCTTGGTGCTAGAGATGAACACACTCTCAAAGCATTTTTGGAAGCAGAGGCTTATGATGGACCATCATTGATTATTGCTTACAGCCATTGCATCGCCCACGGCATTAATATGACCACAGGAATGAATCATCAGAAAACTCTGGTAGAATCAGGTCGTTGGTTTCTATATCGGCATAATCCAGAGTTGCTTAAACAGGGTAAAAATCCTTTACAATTGGATATGCGATCGCCTACGCAATCTGTAGAACATTCGATGTATCAAGAAAATCGCTTCAAGATGCTCACCAAGAGCAAACCCGACTTAGCAAAGCAATTGTTAGAACAAGCGCAAGCCGAAGTCGATGCACGTTGGCAGATGTATCAATATTTGGCAAAACGCGACACTTTCTAAACATCTACCTATATTTGGTAATAAACATCAGGATTTTCGTGACAAACATCGCAATTTTTGTGACAAAAGCGCAATTTTGGTCATAAACATGACGATTTTTGCGACAAAGGTGCAATTTTAATGATAAACATGACGATTTTTGTGACAAAGTTGCAATTTTTCTTACAAACATTCGGATTTAAGTTACAAAGTTACACATCAAAAGACCGTTATCAATACAATTCGTTGTAAGCCTTGTAATTCGTGATTAAACTTCCTAGTTACGAATTACAAACGGGACGCAGGTTTGAAAAGGGGAATTGTAAGTTTGCGGAGGCAATTGGAGTTTGTCTAGCCGCGAATTCCATTGTTCAAGGCTCACGAATACTCAATCACTACAAACACAGGATCAAATCATGGTTAATTCATCATTGAATCTCTCTGACCTCAACGGCGCTAACGGCTTCGCCATCAACGGCATCGTGGCGAATGACTACTCAGGCGGTTCTGTCAGCAGTGCCGGAGATGTAAACGACGACGGCATCGCTGACCTGATTATTGGGGCACTCAGTGCCGACCCCAACGGCGAAAATTCGGGGCAGAGCTACGTGGTATTTGGAGGGAAGAATATCGGCAGGGACAGCACCATTAACCTGACGGGAACTGCTGGTACAGATTCTCTTGTCGGCACAATTAATTGGCAACAACATTATCGACGGCAAAGCTGGTAACGATACCCTCACTGGCAACGGTGGACAATACCAATGCTCCCTTTGCCAGTGCTGCTGTTGGTGTAGATGTCATTGCTGACTTCAAACACTCCCAAGGTGACAAGATAATCTTAGATAAGACTACCTTTAATGCGATCGCTTCTGCTGCGGGAACAGGTTTTAATAACGCCAGTGATTTTAAAGTTACTTCTTTAGGGGGAGCCAGCAGTGCTGTGATTGTCTACGACGCTACAAGTGGCCAGTTATTTTACAACTCTAATGGCAGTGCACCTGGTTTTGGCAGTGGCGGTTTATTTGCAACTCTCACTAATGCGCCTACTCTCACCGCATCAGATTTTGTCTTGCAAGCGTAATTCGTTCGGAACACGAAAGGCCGAGTTCAGAACACGAAACTCCGAGTTCAGAACATGAAAGTCCGAGTTCGGAACACAAAACTCCGAGCTTGGAACATGAAAGACCGAGCTTAGAACATGAAACTCCGAGCTTGGAACACGAAAGTCCGAGCTTAGAACACGAAAGACCGAGCTTGAAACACGAAAGACCGAGCTTAGAACACGAAACTCCGAGCTTAGAACACGAAAGACCGAGTTCAGAACTTTGAAGCTGAATCCTTTACTAACAACTCTCGGCTATTTAAATATAGGACTTATGCCATTTCACTTTAATAATGTTACAAATGCGTGGGTAAGGGTTTAGCATTGCTAAACCCCTACGAAAAATCTATATATATCAAGATTTTCGTGAATTGTATTACGCATCAACCATGAAATGTAGGGGCAATTCATGAATTGCCCCTACGGTAAATCAAGGCTTTCACTGCATTTTTGCGTAAGTCCTAAGATAGACGAGTCATTTCAAACAATTGCTGGGCATTACTTCCTAAAAAAGCATCGAAAAGTATTTGCTTTCCAGGTTCCACCTCTACTAAATAGCGCTGGGCAATTTCATAATAGGCGTAAGTCCAAGGGATCTGAATTTCTGCGCCACTGTTATCATCTAATACCGTCACCATTGACCTTACTGCTTGAGTTGCAGTTTGCCGCAAACCACAAGCAACATTTCCCTCTATCTCTGCTTTCATTGCTACACCCAGGTTAGTCAAAGCACTGGCGGTAGTGTCAATGTCTGGATATTCTGGAGTATTCTGTTCGTTGACATAGCCGGTAAAATGGTTGACAGCATATCCATGCAGCAACACCCAAGCCCCATACTGAGTAACTTGATTCACCTCTTCGACAACAGAACGCTGGGGAGGTAGCCAAGGGCGGATAAAGATTTGCTGGAGTTGTTTGGCGATGGTTTCAATGTTTCCGTCTTTTTGTAGAAGAATAATGGGTAAAGTCAGTTCGTATGGGATTGAAGATACTGTTTTGCAGATGAGTTGAGCAATATTAACAGGCAATTCATCGACAATCAACTCGCTAATAAACAGTTTGGGTAAGTTAAATTCCTCTTGCTGTGGATGACGATAATGACGGGCATAGAGATGAGTTTGAGCAAAATTATACTCTCCAGCAGCCACGTAACCTAACGCTTCTGCAAGTTGTCCAAGGTAGTCAATTCCTAAGTTAACTTGACTCTGTGGGCTATCCACTAATAAACGCAAAGACCGAAAGGCGATATGGTCGTTGGCGATAGTCCCACCGGCAGCAGTAATCATTTGCTGGTAAGTGCAAGCATGATTTACTCTGGTACTGTATTGTTGCCAAAGTAGTTTCCATAGATGAAGGGTAATTTCGGGTTTCATGGGTTGATAGGATGATTTTTTTCACGCAGAGACGCAGAGGCGCGGAGTGTTCTTTGGGTTACAATATGTCTGAGAGAATCTGAAGGGCTATCTGAATTTGGTCGCTATCGATAACTAGAGGTGGACAGAAACGAATTGCTGCTTTACCGCAACCTAGCAATAGTAGACCGTGTAAGAAGGCTTCTTGGATAATGCGATCGCGCAATATATAATCAAGATTGCCGTGTTCATCCAGTAAATCCACCGCAACCATCAAACCTTTACCTCGTGGCAAGGATACTCTAGGAAATCTTTGATGCAACTGAGTCAGACTAGCTTGTAATAATTCTCCCATTTGGGTAGCGTTGGCCATCAAATCACTTTCTAGCAGTCGCAGAGTAGCAATACCGGCAGCACAAGCTACGGGATTACCGCCGAATGTGGTAGCGTGAGAGCCAGGAGGCCAAGTCATTAACTCTGGTCTAGCAAGTATCGCTCCTAAAGGCAGACCACTGGCGATACCTTTGGCAGTAGTAATAATATCAGGCATCACATTCCAATGCTCGATCGCAAATAAGCGACCAGTTCGCCCCATACCCGATTGCACTTCATCTACTACCATCAGAATACCGTGGCGATCGCAAATATCCCGAATCCTCTGCAAGAAACCATCTTCTGGTACGATATATCCACCTTCTCCCTGAATCGGTTCGACTATAATCGCCGCTACTTCTTGCGGTGGTAAAATTGTGCCAAATAGCTGTTGTTCCAGGTAATCTAAGCTAGCGTGAGTGCCGTAGGGAATATGAGTCACACCAGGAACTAAAGGCCCAAAGTTAGCTCGCTGCACTGTTTTGGAGCCAGTGAGAGACATTGCTCCGTATGTGCGTCCGTGGAATGCGCCCAAGAAGGCAATGATTAGCGATCGCTTGGTGTAATATCGAGTTAGTTTGATCGCTCCTTCGTTGGATTCTGCGCCAGAATTGGTAAAAAATACCTTTGCGGGAAAAGCAGCATGATGTGGTTGGGGAAAGGGAGCGCGAATCGCTAATTGTTCCGCTAGTTCCACCATTGGCTCATAATAAAAATCCGTTCCTGACATATGTAGTAGACGCGCCGACTGTTCTTGAATTGCTTTGACGACTTCCGGGTGAGCGTGTCCGGTGGCGGTGACAGCAATACCTGCGGTCATATCTAAAAACACATTGCCATCTACATCTTCTACCATACAACCCTGTCCGCGGGCTACAACTAATGGATAATCGCGGGTATAAGAAGGGGAAGTTACGGCGCGATCGCGTTGTACAATTGCTTCAGCGCGAGGCCCAGGTAAGGAAGTTATTAAGCGCGGTGTACGAGGTAGAGTTAGGTTAACAGGAATACTTAACATAGGTTTTCGGAATTTTTTAAAGATTACTGATGATTAAACGCTAAAGTATGATTGCTTAAAGTAGCATTTGATTCCATTAGTGCAAGAATTACGCATTTATCAAAAAATTAGAGGATACAACTGCGATCGTGAAAAAATGCAGATAATTTTTCATGAATCCTCAGAGGTAGTTAATGAAAAAACTTTATGGTAAAGACTTTCGGAGTCTTTTAAGACTCTCCTCCGTTTTATATACAACCTTTGGAAGATATTGATTGTAATTATTTAACTAATTTACGCACATATCATACAACTTATACGCTACTCAACCGCTTACTCGAACATGATATCTAACACTACGATGTCATGCTAAGAATAATCTTATGAAATTATACAAAACCAAGTTGAAACAAATAGCTGACATTATCAATACTGCCGTTACCCCCGATTCTTTTGGTAATCTAGTTGCTGCAATTAAGGCCGCCAATTTGATAGATACCCTCAAAGATATTGATTCGTTCATCCCCTGTGCATCCACAAATCAAGCTTTTGCAAAGCTTCCAGCAAGCACTGTAGAGACATTGCTTAAGAACATCAATCATCTCCAAAAACTCCTAACGTATCACACCGTTTCCGGCAAGGTGATACCCATAAAATCCATTGAAGGTTCAAATTTGTTTAATAGTGTCAACGTAGATTATGAGTCACAGCCTGAACACCCGATGTTGATGATAACGGTGTCATCCACATCATTGTTGGTTCCTCAGTCAACAAATTTATAAATAGCAAATAACATCTATAGCAATCCTATCTGAGTTTTGAAAATGAACCTAAATGCATAGCGGTAAGCCAGCATGGTATTAGGTCGAAGCAAACTACGCATATGGCATTAAACAATCCGGTTGACAATTGTCCACACTTCCCCATCTGATCGGACATAGGGAACTGAGATTGTCTTGAACCCAGTAATGAAGGGCTTGTAATAAACTTGCCAATACATTGGACTTAGTTGATTAGCGCAAGCCTTAAGAAAACGGACTTCTGTCGCCAGTTCTCCAGACAGCTGATTAATGCGTTCAGCATGAACTTGAGCTACTTTTTTGACTTCTTCTAGCTGCTGCTGTTGGGTAAGTTGTTTTGATTCAATTTGCGATCGCACTAATATAGTTTGTTTTTGTTTTACCTGGACTTGCAGGGCTGCGATCGCATCATCTATACCCTGGAGTTCAACTGATAATTGAGGATTTTCCCTGGCTTGACGGCGGTACGCTTCAACCATTGCTTGGGGTGAATCATTCTCGCCAGAGATTACATTATTATTAATAGTGAGTGCAGCGCGTTCTTGTCGGAGAGCCTGAATTTGAGAGTGAAGCGCCGCTATTTCAGCTTGAATTTGCTCCATAAATCGAGTTTTAAGTGCTGAGTAAAATATTAAAAGCTTTTTGCGCCTTGGGTATCAAGAGAAAGCGATCGCACCTTGGCTGTAATTCTTTCTTCTTGCCAAGCAGCTAACATCGCTGCTTCCACAGCCTCCGAGTGTAATTTATCTGCCAAAGCTAACAGTGTCGGCCCCGCACCACTAATCACCATGCCATAAGCACCAGCACTAACAGCTGCTATATTGACAGCATCATAACCAGGAATCAAAACTTTGCGATAAGGTTGATGCAACTTATCTTGCAAAGCTGTCTTTAACCATTGTCCGTTACCAGTTTCCAAGCCGCGCAACAATAGCCCCAGATGTGCTGTATTGAAAATCGCATCAGCGCGGCTCACTTCAGTTGGGAGAACGTCCCGCGCTGACTGGGTGGAAAGTTCAAAATTAGGAATAGCTACAACTGGTACAATATCTTCATGCCAAGGAATATCACAAATTTCCCAACCTGCGCCACTGGTAGCAGCAAGACGACATCCTCCCAACAAAGCTGGAACTACATTATCAGGATGTCCTTCCATTGCGATCGCTAACTCCATCACCTGCGACTGACTCATAGGCGCACCCTCAAGTTGATTAGCAGCAACCAAGCCACCAACAATTGCTGTCGCCGAACTACCTAAACCCCGCGCCAGTGGGACACCTAACTTAATCTCTATTTTCACAGTGGGCGGTGTCTGCTCTATATGTTGATAGAACTTGACAAACGCTTGATACAGGAGATTACTTTCATCAGTTTGGACTCGTTCAGCTTCCGTACCAGTGACATGAATAATTAACCCACCCTCTTCTAGGCGAGTGAACTTAAACTCGTTGTACAGCTTTAAAGCTGCACCGATGCAATCAAAACCAGGCCCCAAATTCGCAGTTGTGGCGGGAACGGTAACAGTGATGGCAGAAACAACAGACATTGGCATAACTCACTAATCATTAACCAGCATCTCATGTAAAGGGTTGATTTGCTCATGAATTATAGTAATTGTCTGTAAGTAGTCAAAACCCATCATAGTTTTATTTATCACCTATTCTGCGGTTAGTAGGGTTTAGTAATCGGACGGAATTAATTACACAATGTCATTGCGAAGGTCACGTTGGCCTTCGCGTTAGCGTCTCTGAAAGAGAAGCCTCTCGTAGAGAAGCAGAATGTTTGCGGAGCGTCTTTAAAAGTTGCAGCAAGGTTTTTAGATTGCCACGCTACGCTCGCAATGACAAGCATTTAAACGGACATGATATAAGTTAATTTTTGCAGGTCGATGCAACAAAGGTGCAGGTCGATGCAACAAAGGTGCAGGTCAATGCAACAAAGGTTCAGGTCGATGCAACAAAGGTTCAGGTCGATGCAACAAAGGTGCAGGTCGATGCAACAAAGGTGCAGGTCGATGCAACAAAGGTGCAGGTCAATGCAACAAAGGTTCAGGTCAATGCAACAAAGGTTCAGGTCGATGCAACAAAGGTGCAGGTCAATGCAACAAAGGTGCAGGTCAAAAGACTTGTGTACACGGTAGCATTACCAAGGAAAGGGAAAGGTTTTGCGTAGCAAAACCTTTCTTGAGCTTGTGTGTACACCTTAGTCTCCGAAGCGGAGAGGGTTTAGGGGAGAGGTTTTTCTAGAATTAGTGAATTGGTGTTCTAAAAGTTCTCGAAGTTATCTTTCGCTCTTTTCGGCAAGTCCATTGCTCAAAAACCTTAGGAACGCAAATTTAATAACGTGCAATTCTTATTTAACTTGGAATGGTGCGTTACGCTCCGCTAACACACCCTACTTTTGCACTTTATTTAATCCACATTCCTTACTTCAAAAGTTCCCAAAACTGGCGCTACCTCAACCTCTGAAATTTGCGGAACTAATAATCCATTAGCATAAATCTGGGGATTTGTTTGCGAGATTATGGCATAAGACTGGCGAAGATTAGCATTCACTGCAACAGTCTTCACGTCGTACATCTGCATAGCCATCTTAGGATAGAAACCAATACCAATAATCAACACCAGAAAACAGGCAGCGATAAACACCTCACGCGGTCTAGCATCGTCGTAAACTGCCTCCTCTGGCACGAAGCAGTCTGTGCCAAAACAAACTGTTCCGTCATCTTCTTGATTTTCCAAGCCGGCATTATTAATGTCGCATATAAGTGCTGCACCGTCACCATAAAATACCTCTCGCAGCATGGAAAGTAGATAGATAGGTGTGAGGATGACTCCAACTGCGGCGAGGAAAACTGTTACGGTGCAGAAAGTCGAACTGTAAACGTCGCTGCTTGTCAGACCAACGAATACCGAGAGTTCGCCAGCAAAGCCGCTCATACCGGGAAGTGCCAGGGATGCCATCGCTGCAATTGTAAACAGGGCAAAGACTTTGGGCATGGCTTGACCAATACCGCCCATATCTTTCATTCCCATTGTGTGGGTGCGATCGTAAGTAACACCTGCTAAGAAAAACAGCACCGATGCAATCAAACCATGCGAAATCATCTGCAACATCGCGCCGTTGATTCCCAAATCAGTGAAGGACGCAATGCCAAGCAGTACAAACCCCATGTGGGAAATCGACGAATAAGCCAAACGCCGCTTCATATTGGTCTGAGCAAAGGAGTTCAATGCACCATAGATAATGTTGACAACACCCAAAATGGCTAGAATCGGCGCAAAATAAATGTGTGCATCGGGGAGTAGTTCAAGATTTAGGCGAATCAGTCCGTATCCGCCCATCTTCAGCAACACACCAGCCAGAATCATCGACACAGGAGAGGATGCTTCGCCGTGGGCATCAGGCAACCAAGTATGCATCGGGAAAACAGCGAGCTTGACACCAAAGGCAATCAGTAATCCTGCATAAAGTAGCAGCTGTAGACCAAGGGGATATTCTTTCCTGGCGATCGCACTAATATCAAATGTTATATCACCACCGCCGTATAATCCCATTGCTAGGGCTGCTACCAAAATAAATATAGAAGCTGCTGCGGTATACAGCAAGAATTTTGTCGCCGCATAACGACGCCTTTGCCCACCCCAAATGCACACTAGTAGATAGACGGGAATCAACTCTACTTCCCACATAATGAAAAATAGCATCAAATCTTTGGCAACGAACACCCCTACCTGTGCAGAATACAGTACAAGCATCAAAAAATAGAAGAGGCGAGGTCGGTGATCAACTTGCCAAGCCGAAAAAATCGAGAGTGTAGTGACAAATCCTGCTAGAAGCACAAGGGGTACTGAAAGTCCATCGACCGACACTGCCCAGTTCAGACCTAACTGAGGTAGCCAGGCATAATTTTCCACAAGTTGAAAACTAGCACTGCTGGCATCGTAATACTTCCAAAAGGCGTAGCACATCAAAGCAAAGTCTGCCATACCTACACCTAGTGCATACCACCGTACACGCTTGCCATCTTTATCAGGCAGTACAGGGATCAGCAACGAAGCAACGAGTGGGAGTAAGACAATCGCGGTAAGCCAAGGAAATTGATCCGCTATCATGTATGTAAGAAAAAATACTTATTTGTGAATCATGTCATTGTACTAAACTTTGTAACAATTTCTTCACAAACTTTGTTCCAGGTAGGCATAGTATGGAAAATAACGGATTTTAACCGATGGACTCTGCGGTGCGATCGCAGCAGGACTAAAGGGTTAACATAGTAGGCGTTGTGTAATAAAGGGATGAATTGATGTGACCTACTGTGTAATGTCCAGACTGTGAGTCTACGGAGATTAGAAAAAATGGTAAGCGAAGAGGTAAACAAAATCACATTTGTGTCAGATGTGGTCGTCAATTTATAGATGTATCTTTAAGCAACTCTACAACCTTGACAGATAGTTGAAGTTAGGCGTGGCACTACAGCATCATCATGAACTATGATAGAATCAGCCCGTTTACCTACTTCCAGACTGCCGCGATCGCTAAATAGATGAATAGCTTTCGCTGGATTACTGGTGAATAACTGCATGGCTTCGTAAATAGGCTTACCAGTTTTGTGAGCAATGATAACAATAATCATTTCTAATAACTGTATATTTTATTTCTTGGAAGTCCCTAAGCTGAATCGGCTGAACAGGGCAATGGAGATTTAGCAGCGATGGCGCAAGCGCCCACCGTAGGCGATCGCTAGGGTGAACCCATCCCCTATAGAAAGGCTAACCGACAGCTTAGGTTTAAAAAATTGCTACATTCCTCTCTGTACGATCGCTTATTTCGTGCCTACAATTTTGAATGAGGTGGTGAATCTGGGTGCAAAATTTTGATTGCCCTAATATCATTTATGGGCAAGAGGGATTTTACCCAAGGTGTATGGACAGCAGAAATTAGACCAAAAAGCTTTGGGTGGATTAATTGACTTAATTGGATCAATTACGTTAGGGGATGCTGAGGCACAGGATGTTTTAGGGCGAGTCTATGAATATTTTTTGGGACAGTTTGCTTTAGCCGAAGGCAAGAAGGGGGGGCAGTTTTATACACCTGAAAGCATTGTTAAACTTTTAGTGGAGATGTTAGAACCCTACAATGGGCGGGTATTTGACCCTTGCTGTGGTTCGGGCAGTTACCGCGATATCAAGGGCTTTTGTAAGTCTGCATCAATCGCTGAAATTGAGAAGCATAATTTTGTGTTAACACCAGGGCGATATGTGGGTATTCCTGATGAGGTAGAGGATGGGGTGAGCTTTGAGGAGAAAATGGGGGCTTTGACGGCGGATCTGGCGGCTCAGATGAATGAGGGTTTGGCTCTGGAAGCTGAGATTAAAATACAGTTAGCTAAGGTTGGTTTTTCTTTGGAGGTGGACTGATGACGCAAGCAGAACTGAAGCAAAGTATCATTCAACGTCTCGATAGGATGCAGCCAGAGCAATTGGCTTTTGTGGTGAGTTTTTTAGATAGTTTTGAGACTTATTCTCAATCCGTATCTCAATCACAACTTACAGAAGAAAAAAGGCATGAGTTGATTAAAAGCTTGAGGGGTAAATACGCTTATACTTCTACGTCTAGTGATGATTTTGCGCGACGTAAACAAGATGAGATTGATTGGGAGGAGCGCAATTGGCAAAAATAATTCTTGATGCTTGCGCTGTGATTGCCTTTTTTAGAGGAGAAACGGGCGATAATATTATTGCCAACTATCTATTTGATGATGGTTTTCAATGTCTGATTCACTCGGTGAATCTTTGTGAAATCTACTATGATTTTTTGCGGAGTTCTGAAGAGGCTGATGCTGAAGATATGCTTACGGATTTAGAGTCTGTGGGTGTGCAATTTAATTCAGATATATCTGCTGATTTTTGGAAACAGGTTAGTCGCTATAAAGCGAATATTCGCCGGATTTCGTTAGCGGATTGTTTTGCTTTAACTCTGGCTAATCGGGAAGGTGGTATTTTGGTTACTTCAGATAGAAAGGAGTTTGAACCTGTTGTTCCTCTTAATATTTGTCAAATTCGTTTTATTCGTTAGTTCAAAGGTGGGGTTTGAGTTATAAGTAAAATTCAGGAGCAACCTGCAATTGCAAGAAAGACGTAAGGAGATTTTGCAGATTGCGGCCAAGCATGGGATCGGGTTTATATTAATTTGTGTCGATCGCACTGCTATTCAAGCCATTCAATATCCCTGTCTAATTGTTGACATTTCGGCTTCGCTCAATGTCAACACCGAGCGGAGTCGAGGTGTTGAGGTTTTATCTCCAAGTACAGCCAGTTATGACCGAGGGGATAAATTTAGATTGTATCGTCACAATCCTAGTTTGCAAGATTATGTTTTGGTTGCTGCGCTAACAAAACTATCATTTACTGGATTTCTAATAATTTCTCGCACATCTGCCGACAACTTCGGGTCATTTGCTAACCACCACAACAAAACATGGGTATCTAATAAAAAACCCAGATAGATTAAAATCTAAAATATTACGCCGTTAATAAAGCTGTTGAATCTATTATTAATACCTCATCTCAAGAAGGCGATCGCAAAGAGGGTGTACTTTGGCATACCCAAGGTAGCGGTAAATCCCTCTCAATGGTATTTCTAGCAGGAAAACTGGTTTTAAACCAAAACCTCCAGAACCCCACCATCGTCATGTTGACAGATCGCAATGACTTAGACGATCAACTATTTGATACCTTCGCAGGTTGTCAGCAACTCCTCAGACAAGACCCCCAGCAGGAGATAGAGAACAAGTCCACCAACTGCTCAATGCCAACTCAGGCGGTATCATTTTTACCACCGTCCAGAAATTTTCCCCGGCTGATGGCGAAACCCTCTATCCCCAAATTAGCGATCGCCATAATATCATTGTCCTTGCTGATGAAGCCCATCGCAGCCAATACGGTTTTAAAGCCACACAAGTTAATGTCCTTGATGCCGAAGGCAACGTGATTGCTAAACGCACCAAATACGGCTTGACGTAATTTTTCTTCCTTTCCAACTCCTCCTTGATAGTACAAATATACTAAATGATATGCTATAATTCCAATACTTTGATGTTGAAATCATCGTAGAAAATAAGATGTAGTTGCTTGCTTTTCTGAGTGCCAAAGTTTACAGCATTAGTTGAGTATTGCGCTATGGAATATCGACAAACAAAGCAGGTACGAGAGATTAAAATAGTTGAATCCTAAACTCGACTCGGTGCTACTAATTAACTTTGAAAGGCATTGAAGTCTATATTTCTATGTCTTACGAACCCCTGCACCATAAATATCGCCCTAAGAGTTTTGCTGAACTGGTGGGTCAAGAAGCGATCGCTACCACCCTCACAAACGCCATCGGCACAGCTAAAATTGCCCCTGCCTATTTATTCACTGGGCCTAGAGGTACGGGAAAAACTTCTAGCGCCCGGATTTTGGCAAAGTCTCTTAATTGTCTTAAAGGGGACAAGCCCACTGCTGAACCCTGCGGCGTGTGTGAGGTTTGTCAGGGAATCACCAAGGGCTACACCTTAGATGTAATTGAAATCGACGCTGCTAGTAACACTGGTGTTGATAATATCCGTGAGTTGATTGAAAAAGCCCAGTTTGCTCCTGTGCAGTGTCGCTACAAGGTTTATGTAATCGATGAATGCTTAACTGGAGATTCTCTGGTCTTGACTGATGACGGACTTAACAGAATCGATGACCCCAAAATCAAAGACAAGAGGGTTCTGAGTTACAACGACTCATCTCTTAAATGGGAATTCAAGAAAGTTGTTAGGTGGTTAGACCAAGGGGAACGGCAAACCCTGGTTATCAAGACAACTAATCGAGAAATTAGATGTACGGGTAATCATTTAATTAGGACAAACCAGGGATGGCTACCAGCAAAGGACGTAAAAGAAGGAGTGAAGATACTATCCCCTGTGAATGTGGATGCGGCATCCTCATTTACAAATTTGGTATCGATGGACGCACCCGGAGATTTGTTAGCGGACACCAATTTAAAGGCAATACATCCGGGCAAAAATCATACGACCTGGAATCTATCCTTAAACAAGCCGCCAATGGGGATAAAAAACTCGTCTCTATGGACTGGCTTAATCAAATTACCCCAGAAGGACTTGCTTGGTGGTACATGGATGATGGCTCACTCAGTCTCAGTCCAGCAGGAAGTCCACAAATTCAATTACATACAGAAGGATTCTCTGTCGCAGAAAATCAACTCATTGCCAGTTGGCTTACAGCAATGGGATATTCAGCCGCAACAAAGTTTTACACCAGAAGTAGTACAGGCAAGACATACTACTGCATACAGATGGGCGCAAGCACCAGTAGAAAATGGCTGGCAGACCTTAAACAATATTCCATCGCCGCGATGGATTACAAGTTTGGAGACAGTCGAATCTGTTCACCTCGCTGGGGTTGAGCGAGTCTATGACATTGAAGTGGCAGATAATCATAACTTTGTGGCAAATGGGCTTTTGGTACATAATTGCCATATGCTTAGTACCCAGGCATTCAATGCGCTACTAAAGACCCTAGAAGAACCACCGAGGAATGTGGTTTTTGTGTTGGCGACAACAGACCCGCAACGGGTGTTACCAACGATTATTTCGCGCTGTCAAAGGTTTGATTTTAGACGCATTCAGTTAGAGGCGATGGTCAAACATTTAAGTGCGATCGCCTCTAAAGAAAACATTCATATTTCACCGGACGCTGTAACCCTGGTAGCCCAACTCGCTCAGGGAGGGTTGCGAGATGCCGAAAGTCTACTTGATCAACTGAGTTTATTAGCGGGTGAAGTTATACCAGAGCGAGTTTGGGATTTGGTTGGGACGGTGAGCGAGCAGGACTTGCTGGGGCTTTTAAATGCGATCGCTCAAGATAGCCCAGAAGCACTTCTAGACTGTATCCACAACATTCTAGATCGTGGTCGAGAACCGCTAACTCTTCTACAAAATCTCGCCGGTTTCTACCGCGATTTACTCATTGCCAAAACTGCACCTAATCGCCACGATTTGATTGCTTGTACTCAGCAAACCTGGACAGCGCTGGTTGAGTTTTCCAAATACTTGGATATGAGCGCGATTTTGGCGGGACAGAAACACTTGCGAGAAGCTGAAGTGCAAATTAAAAATACCACCCAGCCGCGTTTGTGGTTGGAGGTAACATTATTAGGGTTGTTACCCAGTGCGACGAATATTCAGCCACAAGCCCCAAGTGTCGCGCCGCGAGTTAACCCACCTGCTGTATCTCCAAATTATCCTCCAGCAGTTGCCCAAAATCACGCAGTCTCTTCTTTACCTGTAGCTAATTCGCAAACAAATCATAATTCTACATCTCCCAATCATCTAGCAGTTGCCCAAAATCAGCCCGTCACTTCATCTCCCCCAGATGATCGGCAAACAAATCACAATTTTGCTGCTAACTCAGTTTCACCACCAACGCCAGAACCTGTATCTGTACCTCCCCCACCTGCCAACGTTGAACCAGTAACTTCAGAAGTTGTTGGGGAAGCACAATATGACTTAACTCAGGTTTGGCAACAGGTACTTGCTAACCTCCAGCCAAAATCAACGCAAGAAATGCTGCGTCAAATGAGCTATCTCATAGAGTTTGACGGTGTTGTGGCTCGAATTGCTGTCAAACAAGCATGGTATGACAAGGGTAAATCTTATTTACCGATGATTAGGGCAGCTTTCCAGCAGACTTTCCAGCGTGAAATCCAAATAAGTATAGAAAAAGGAACTTCTTCAAACTCTACCTCAGCCAAAAAAAATCCTCCCCCACAAGACTCGACTCGCGTTCAGCAGCCGCCTACTCCCAGTTACAACCAGCAGCCTCCAGCACCAGTATCACAGCCAGCAACTCCACCATCAGCACCGACACCAGCACCAGCACAAACTGAGTCGGCTGCAAGGAATGGAAATGGGGTGAATGGAAATGGAGTGAATGGAAATGGGGTGAATAAAAATGGGGGGCAAACTTTGCCTCCATCGCCAAAGCCAACACCCGCAGCTAATTGGGAAGTTGACGAAGTAGCGATCGCAGCTCAACGTGTGGCAGAATTTTTCAACGGACAAATTATCCGCTTTGCAGATGATTCAACGGAATTCTCCGACTCTATGACCACACCTGATTGGGTAGAGGAATCAGAGATTGATGATGAATAAAAAAATGCAAAATTACCAAAAATAATTTTGCATTTTAAATTTCTCTTTAGGGACTATTCCCCATTCCCAGTATGCAAGGTTTTCACCCATTTCAAACGCTTCGGTCTTACCGACATTCGGGTAGTAGTACTGCTCATAACCACTAACCAGTGCAACATATATAAACTGCCATGCAGGGTTTGCAGCAGCAATACAAAATATGTAGAAAGTGGAAATTTTTGATCTTGACGTATCCGCTTTAGACCAGTAAACATCCCTACCATTGACATAGTAGCGGACAAGCCTGTTATGGGACTTAACATTGGTGGACGATGACGGATGATCGCCATTAATAAATCTGGTACTGTTGCTGTGGGTAAGATATACATAATCAGCATAAAAATCAGCAAATCCCAGCTTTTGCGCCATCCCATGCGATTTTTGAGAATTAAATCCCAATAATCCAGATAGCGTTGATATCCGCCTTCTGCCCAACGATTGCGCTGATGCCACAGTGCAACTGCCGTCGTCACTCCTTCTTCTTGCACTGCTGGATGGAAAACACACTCAATATCCCATTTCTCCAAATGTAAGCGGATTGTCAAATCCAAATCATCGGTAATGGTTTCCTCGTTCCAGCCACCGCAGCTTTCCAAGGCTGAACGCCGGACAAATTGACCATTGCCCCGCAGTTCGCCAATGCCACCAAGGGCAGTCCGCTGTTGCTGAAACCAAGTATCAAGTGCCATTTCGACCATTTGCCCCTTAGTCCAAAAGTTTTCTTTGGCGTTGGCGTTCGCGTTAGCGTCTGCTTGCAGAATCGCTTTTCGCACCTGCACCGCCCCCACTTTTTCTCTTTGAAATAAAGGTATTACCTGTAGTAACAAGTCTGGTGTCACTTGAGCATCAGCATCAAATACTGCTATGATGCCGCCTTTTGTCAGTGGCAATACCTGATTCAACGCCCCCGATTTGCCACCACTAGCTTCTACCGAACGCCTTAGTACTTTCAGATGCTCGTATTTCTGCTCTAGTTCTGCTAATAAATGTGGGGTGCGATCGCTGCTATGATCGTCAATTATCCACACTTCGTATTGTCCATCTGGATATTCCAGATTACAAAGATTTTGGACTAATTGAGCAATTACCGCTTCTTCGTTTTTCGCAGCCACTAGCACAGATACAAAGGGCAAATCTCCCTGTATTTCTTTTGGATAGCGACGGGATTTAGTAAACACTACCACCAAAGCATGAAATCCTAGAATGGTGGTCAGTCCTAGAATAAATATGGAAGCCCAAGAAACTAAATGTAGAGCGATCGTGCCACTCCAGACAACAGTCAAGACTAGAGCCGCTTTACGTCTACGACCTTGAAACCGGGATGTTAGAAACACGGGATCTGTCTCTAACACTGACTCCTCATCTCCTGATAGGTCAGATAACAAGGAGTTGAGCGGATCAAGCTCTTGATAAGAATCTTTTTCGGGCCAGGAATTCGCTGGCATAGGTTACTTGATTCCAAAACCAGTATTTGTCTACACCTATAAAGAAGCTGGCAATCACATAACACCAAACTGTACAACCTCCACACACCTTCAGCCAACCCTGAGATTGACACTAATCGTCTACCTCTTTCAACTTATAGCAGTTCTCGTTTACGTGAGGTACACCCGTAGGGGCACGGTATGCCGTGCCCCTACACCTTGGAATATAACGTTGTACCGCATCTGAATGGGAACGGCTATACGATAGAGCTGGTAGAGTCACACATCAATGGAAACTCTCGTTTGGGCAAAGTGATACAAGGGTAGCAGCAGCTTGTATTTGGGAAAAACAGCAATAACACTATCCATCACTTTGACAGTGAGGATTTTTAGCCTTATTGCCCCCAGCTTCGATAAAAGTTAATGCAGCATTATTGTAACCGAAATTTTAATATTTCTTAGCAGTAACTTCATATATTGAGCATGGGGCACTGGGTATTTAGTGATTAGTTATTTTCCTCCACTTCCCTACTGTGTGCTTTAGACACATTTTTTGGGAATCCTATTAAAAGCCACTAATATCCCCAGTTACCAAATAACTTGAGGAATATTTAACAATGTCTATTGAACAACTCCAACCTGCCACTCAACAACAAGCCAGTGTTTACTTACCTTACGTTCAAGGCGCTAGGCGCAGTTTCTTACCTTATGCCATCAGTCTCTATCAAAAAGGGGTCTTGGAAGGACATCGGAAGATAGAAGCCAGTGAGCACGTCCCCTTTGTCGCCTCCTGGAATGTCGCTACCCTACCTTCAGACTTAACACGTTGCCGAATCCAGTTTGATGGCAACGCTGAACTGAGTTACGAACTGATGATGGCCAGTTTCGAGTTTATTAATTTTTTAATTGAACTTATGGACAACTATAAACGTCATCGCCTAACCGATTTTTCACAAACGTTTTACCGCAAGCTACTGCGTATAGACGATTGATGAAATTAAGCCGGACTTTTGCTAGTTCGGCTAATTTTCAAAACTAAGCTATGTGAGAGCAATAAATAATTTAAAAAATATTAATTTTATTAAGAAAGAATTCAGGAGTCAGAATGGGCTAAACCTTAGCTATCCGCTAACAGAATAGATTTTGTGTGATGGTTACTGAGCCTTGCCATTGGCGCAGCCTCTCGTAGAGAAGTGCAGCGTCTCATAGAGAAGGGTCGAAGTGCGGGTTTAAATCCCCACTAATTGATTCTGAATACTGAATCCTGGCTTCTGAATTCTTCTTCAATCATCGCTTTCCGCAAAATTCACTTGCTCGTAAAGGTCGCCAAGCTGAATTTTAAAATCAATTGTTTGCAGCAATAAAATTGCAGATTCGCCTTCAAGTTCAATAAATAACCATTGACCTTCCGCAGTTTTTACATATTGCATAACATGATAGTAATATTGGTCGATTAAGATATATTCTTTAAATTCAGGAATCGAGCGATAATACGAAAATTTATCTCCTTGGTCGTAATTTTTAGTCGATTTAGATAAAACTTCGGCAATTAGCAAGGGATTCATGACGGTAGTCGTATTCGTTCCCGTATAAACAGGTTGTCCCTGAATTACCATTACGTCTGGATAAGTATGCTGCCGATAACGAGGTGTCCACAAACGCACATCACTGATATAAACATCATATTTTTTGCCCTTTAAAGCAAACCTTAAATATGCATAAAAGTTGCCTGCTATTTTATTATGATTGGTAGTACCACCTGTCATCGGAATGATTTCTCCATCGCGGTATTCACTTCTAAATTCTGCCTTTTCTTCAAGTTCTAAATATTCTTCAGGTGTGTAATTGCGTTTTTGTAATTGCATAAAAATAATGTATAATGAACTCCGAAAGTTTAGGTTAATTATCAAATATTAAACTACTTGCTGGTGCTGCCAAAGTATGTTGTATGTCTAAATCTGCAATCACAGTGACTGTCAAATTATTCGCTGCTTATCAAGAAGCCTTTAAGGTTTCAGAACTGGTGCTGGAATTTCCTAATGGTATGCCAGTCAAAGCAGTATGCGATCGCCTCATAGCTGAACACCCTGAACTCTCCCAATGGCGTGACATCACCCGCTTTGGGATTAATCTGATATTTGTCCAACCAGATACCCTTTTGCAAGATGGCGATGAAGTTGTGTTAATTCCACCAGTTAGCGGCGGCTAAACCTATTTCACCTTAGCGCCAAAGCGAACAAAGCCATAAAAATCTTTAACTAAATGAGACGCGATAAATCGCGTCTCTACGTGAGGGTTTTGGGCTGATTTGAACTATAATATTGGTGATCGTCGGCTCGTTTATGCCAAGAGCTTATGACTTAGCACTTAGCTTCACTAAGTTGTCTAACTCTTGCTGCATCTGACTAACAACTAATTCATAGCATTCATTGACATATTGGCGATCGCTAGCTGCTTCCCGACCGTAGCGTTCAAACACAATTGGCGGGCAAATCTGTGTGTACATCGGCACAGGTAATGGAATATTGGGCAACGGGCCAAATGCTAATCCCCAAGGCAATCCGAGATAGATTGGAAAAACTTCCGGATCAATGCCAAACAGCCAAGGCATTCCCCACTCGTGAAGTTGCTGCACAATTTTGTAGCAGTCAGCGACCACAATTAGCGTATCGTGGGCACCCCAAGAAATCACAGGCACAATTGGCACATTTCCCCGCAATGCTAACTTGATAAATCCTTGCCGCCCCGCAAAGTAGATTTTGTCACGTAAATAATGCGGTCGGAAGAGGTCTTCCGCTCCACCTGGATAAACCAGCACGCTAGCTCCAGAGCGCAAGGCTGCATAAGCCATTTTTGGATGAGCCATGATTGCTCCAGCGTTGGCAATCAATTGTGCTAATGATGGACTAACCTGCCAGGCTTTAGGATGCATCAAACCATAAACTGGTCGTTCTACACCAAATCGTCGGAACCAGTCGTACATCATCATCGTCATATCGGGAGCCGGGAGTCCCCCATTGTGCGAACCAACCAAGAGGACTTTTTCCTGGGGTGGAATATGATCCCAGCCACTAGTTTTAACTCGGAAATAGTAGTGATACAAAAAGCTAAACCAGGGCATTAGAGATTCGAGGAACTTTGGATCTCGCTCATCCAAAGACCAACCGGGTTTGTTATTTAAGAGATGTTGCTTTTTTAACATCGAGGCATTTTAGCAGGATTTGTAAAGATTAAACAATATCTAAATTATTGTCTGACAAATAGGTAATTGCAAAAATTTAGAAAAATATGGCAACTTTTGTCGGTTGTGATACGCTATCTGCTTGAGGAGTTTTGAGGTACTGAAAATGACTAAACTGCGCGTGGGGTTACTGTTTGGCGGTCGTTCGGGAGAACATGAAGTTTCGATCAACTCAGCACGGGCGATCGCTAAAGCCTTGAGTGCAGAGCAAAATGCTAGTAAGTACGAAATACTGCCTTTTTACATCCAAAAAGATGGACGCTGGTTAGCGGGAGAAGTACCTCAAAAGGTTTTAGGAACTGGTATCCCGATACTGGAGTCTGAACAATCAACTACTGAAGGACATTTGACATCCAACCCCGAAACCCTGAGCAAGTGGCAATCTCCCTCTGAAGTTGCCCAAGTCGATGTTTGGTTTCCCATTCTTCACGGCCCCAACGGTGAAGACGGGACAATTCAAGGGTTACTCACCTTGAGGCAAGTCCCTTTTGTCGGTTCTGGGGTATTAGGTTCCGCAATGGGGATGGATAAAGTTGCGATGAAAATGGCGTTTGAGCAAGCGGGACTAGCGCAGGTGAAATATAAAGCGATAACTAGAGCGCAGGTTTGGTCTAATCCTTGCATATTTCCGAAACTGTGTGATGAAATTGAGGCAGCATTAGGTTATCCTGCTTTTGTCAAACCTGCTAATTTGGGTTCATCAGTAGGCATTGCTAAAGTGCGATCGCGCCAAGAATTAGAAGCCGCTTTAGATAATGCTGCCAGCTATGATCGACGGTTAGTTGTGGAAGCTGGTGTTGTAGCCAGAGAAGTAGAGTGTGCCGTTTTAGGTAACGATCAACCCCAAGCCTCTGTCATTGGAGAGATTACATATAACAGTGATTTTTATGATTATGAAACCAAATATACTGAGGGTAGAGCAGATTTACTGATACCTGCACCGATTCCAGATGCGATCGCTCGTCAAATTCAGGATATGGCTTTACAAGCTTTTGCAGCTGTTGATGCTGCGGGGTTGGCAAGGGTAGATTTTTTCTACGTGGAAGCGACAAAAGAAGTTTTGATTAACGAAATCAATACCTTACCAGGCTTCACTGCAACGAGTATGTATCCACAACTTTGGTCTTATAGTGGAGTTTCCTTTCCAGAATTAGTTGATCGGTTAATTCAACTTGCTCTTGAAAGGTATTCTGTTAGCTGACGAAGAAAACAAGCGAACTTATTTTTAGATTATTCTGGTGAAAAGACACAATAAATACAGAACTTTGGCAAAAGTTAGCCAGATTTGGTATCATTAGCTTTACAAAAAAAGCTACTTGAATCTAAAACTTTGTTACGGATACCCGATGCTTAACTCCTCCAGTACAATTTATTGACTAGAGGGGTACAAATCTGAAAGTAATCATGGAAAAAAGTCAGAGTGTACAGTATGAGCCAACCCGACCAATAGGGGACACTCCAGAACTGACAAACAGGAAATCGAGATTAAGAAAAAGCTCGAACGTTCTGATATATCTGGTTGCACATCATCCTTGGCTATTATTAACTGGGTTTTTAGCCATGTTTATCGGAGGAGGTGCTTTTGCCTTATATAGCTTAGGTAATGCTGGGCAGGTAACACAAGAAGAACCAGAAAAAATCCCAGTTATAGTTGAACAACCAATCAATGCGCCCTCTGAGAATAGTAATCCTACACCTTTATGGATGCTAGCTGCCATCGTCCTCAGTTGTGGTAGTGGTTGCTTGATCATTTTCCGAATGCTCAACCGTCCGACGCAACCGCAAAAAGTCCAAAAATATATTAACCGTCATCAGGCACGTTTAGCACAGAGTCATTACACAAGATTGGAACCACGTCTTCCCAAGAACCAACCAATTTTTGTGCCACAGCCACAACTAACGCCTATGATGCAGATGCCACCTAAAACAAAGCATCTAGTAACTGTTCTGCCAGCAGAACACAAGCATCACCTAGATACACGGACAGAATCTTTGGCAGACTTGCTGGATCTTCGTAAAGATAGTTCATTGTCGGCAATTTTACGACAGTATTAATAGTACTGTAAAGTAAAACCCGGTTAAATTAACACTTTTTGCCAATTAACTGATCTCAGATTCCCGACTTCTTAAAGAAGTCGGGAATCTTGTTATTGGGAGATTACTGGAAAACTGGATATTTTTCGATTCAGGACGCGATCGCGCCTAGTCCACGTTGCCCCAATACGGTTCGGTTAAGATCCCCCCGCCTGCGGCGACCCCCTTAAAAAGGGGGTAAAAGAGGGTTATAAGCCCCCCTTTTTAAGGGGGTTGGGGGGATCTCCGAGGAATGAACACGTTAACCGAACCGTATTCCACGTTGCCCAATCGCTATTCAGGTAAAATCCCATTATCTTATCCCTTGCATCTACAAAGATGTGGGGGATAATTTTTAGAGATTAAGATAAATAAGGTGTAACCTATTGGCTTGGTTGGCGTGAAGATATGTTTAGCATAGTTACTAAGTATAAAAATATGCTTATCTTTCCTGTTTAAGTATTGAGCAACAGGTTTTCAGTATGTATAGAGACTTCGAGAATTATAAACGCTGTAACTATTCAATTTAGGTATTTATATGTTTTTGGTAACTGGAGCAACGGGAGGAATTGGTCGCAGAGTTGTGCGACTCCTACGGCAACAAGAACAGTCTGTAAGGGCATTTGTCCGCCTTACCTCGCGCTACAGCGAGTTAGAACATCGAGGTGCAGAAATCTTCATCGGTGATTTGCAGCAGGAAAAAGATATCCAGAAAGCTAGTCGGGGTGTTCAGTATATTATCAGCGCCCACGGTTCTGATAGCGATGCCCTATCTTTAGATTACCGCGCCAATATTGAACTCATTGACCAGGCAAAAGCCAATGGTATACAGCACTTTGTCTTCATTTCCGTATTAGGAGCCGATCGCGGTTATGAAGACGCTCCCGTTTTCAAAGCCAAACGAGCCGTAGAGCAATATTTGTCAGCTAGTGGCTTAAATTACACTATTTTACGCCCAGCTGGATTAGCATCTAACTTGCTGCCACTAGTAGAACGATTTCGAGAAACAGGATTGTATCTGCTCATAGGCGATCGCAAAAACCGTACCTCAATTGTCAGTACCGATGATTTAGCAAAGATAGTCGTAGATTCTGTAACAGTTGAAGGCGCTCGCAACCAGATTTTACCAGTGGGAGGGCCGGAGATTTTATTACGAGAAGATATTCCCCGGATTTTTGGTCGGATCTTCACCAAAGAGCCAGTAATAATTAACTCACCACTATTTGTCATTGATGGGTTACAAGCTGCATTAGGTTTATTTAATCCCCAAACACAAAAAGCTTTAGGAACCTTTCGCACATTGCTAGCAAATGAATTTTTCTGTACAAAAGATGAAATTGCCAACTTAGAGTCTATTTTTAACTTCCAGTTGGAAACATTAGAAAGTTTTTTGCGGCGCTATCTAGCAGTTTGAATTAAACACAAGTCATTAGTCATTAGTCATTTGTCATTAGTGAATAATAAAGGACAAATGACTAATGACAAAAAACAAAGGACAAAGGACAAAAATGAAATCTTCCCTAGCTGTCAATGCTGCTCAAGCACGTCAGACAAAAGAGCGATTCGCCAAACCAGAGGAACAACTCACATACGAATTGGGGAAGGCGGTACAGGAATTGCCACCCCTGTATACTAGATTATTAGCGGGAACGATGACACTTATCGTATTCGGAGCGATCGCCTGGGCGCATTTCTCGCAAATAGATGAAGTCGCAACAGCACCAGGGGAATTAATTGCTTCCACACAGGTAAGACCGGTGACATCTTTGGGTGGAGGATCAATTGTTGCTGTTAAAGTGCAAGAAGGCGATCGGGTTACTAAAGGTCAAATTCTGATTCAAAAAGATCCAGACTTGCAAAAAAGCGATGTTTCTCGCCTAGCCAAATCTACCAGATTGATTCAAGACGATTTGCAACGTTTGGATGCAGAACGCATTGGAGGCAAAACCACCGGAACAAAACTGCAAGATGAACTTTTAAACTCTCGCTTGCAAGACTACCAAGCGCGTCAAGCAGCAGCCGAAGCAGAAGCAAATCGCCAAATAGCACTTATCGATCAAGCCAAAGTCCGCTTGACTCGGTTGCAAGACAACCTAGTTAATGCCAAAAGCAGCGTTGCGAATGCCAAAACAAACCTTGTCAACGCAGACAGCATCCGCATTAAAATTGAAAGTAATTTGGCACTTGCCCAAGAAAGGGAAAAAAGCCTACGCACCCTAATTACTCCTGGCGCTGTACCTCGTGTCGATTATTTGGATGCCCAAGAAAGATTAACTCGTGCAAAAACAGAAATCACTAGAGCGCAAGATGAAGTAACCAATAGCCAGAATAGAATAATAGAAGCTCAAGATAAAGTCACATCATTAGAAAAAGATATTGCTGCCCAATTCCAAGAAATTCGCCAAGCAGAACAAGCCTACAAAGCTGCACGCAATCAGATCCAGCGTGTAACATCAGAACGCCAAAGTGAAATTTTGACCCAATTGAACAAACGCAAAGAAGAACTGACAACTGTTCAAGGTCAATTAGAGCAGGCGAGAAAGCAGCAAGCTTTAGAAACCATTGAGGCTCCCGTTGCCGGTACAATTTACAGAGTTAAAGCTACTAAGGGGCCAGTGCAATCGGGTGAAGAATTGCTGTCAATTTTGCCGGAAGGAGAAGAAATGCTCCTAGAAGTGAAAGTCCTCAACCGCGATATTGGATTTATTCGTCAAGGAATGAAGGCAAAAGTGAAAATGGCAACTTTCCCCTTCCAAGAATTTGGTACTGTGGGTGGCGAAGTTATGCAAGTTAGTCCCAATGCAATTGTTGATAAAGAATTGGGCTTAGTTTTTCCCACAAGAATTAAGCTAAGTAAACACTCGGTTAACGTCCGCAATCAAGAAGTAGAATTTACACCAGGGATGGCTGCTACAGGTGAAATTGTCACTCGTAAAAAGTCAATTTTGACATTCATCACTGAGCCTGTGACGCGGCGGTTTAACGAGGCATTTTCAGTTAGGTAGATTTGTAGTCTTTGTAGTAAGTGCTGAGTGGAAAGAGTTACAAGTACCACTTCTACTCAGATTGATACCCTTGCTGGGCAATAATAACAGCCGTTATTCTTATTTAATGCTTAAGAACTTACGCATTGACAAAAAATACCAAATATGGATATAGCGGTTCCCATTCAGATGCGGTACAACGTTATATCCCAAGGTGTAGGGGCACGGTATGCCGTGCCCCTACGAGTGTACCTCACGTAAACGAGAACTGCTATATGGTTAAAAGCTACATCTTTCGTAAGGGTTTAGCAATGCTAAACCCTTACCCACGCATTTGTAACATTATTAATTAAAGTGAAATCAATACGGTTCGGTTAAAAATATTGTAGGTTGGGTTGAAGCTTTGCGAAACCCAACAAACGCCGCAAAATGTTGGGTTTCGTTCCTCAACCCAACCTACACATTTTTATTTTTTGAGCTTAACCGAACCGTATTGAAAGTGAAATGGTATTACGCAGTTTTTGACCCCTTATTTTTATCTCTTTGTAAGAAATTCTGGATTGGATATACAACAAGATAAAATAAAGATTTCATAAAGCCAATTGGCTGAATATTGTGTTTTTACTATGTTATGTGCAAATATCTAATATATCCGTGTTATTGACTAGAGAGTAATTCATTACTGGTTAGCAACATTTCAGTTTTGCATATCTACCCTAATTATTACAAATCGCACACCACTTGGTTCAAGTTGGGATTCACCCGTTTGAAGCAACTAGCCTAGTTTCTGCTGACTTATTTGGACAGCATTGACCACAAAAGCAGCAACTATTGTGCGAATTGTATTCCCCAGACCTAGATATGTTTCGGAAAAAGTGAGATCCTGCCCATTAGATACCGAAATGTGCAATTATTTGGCAGAACTGCTAGATACCTCGTCATATTGGTGTATGCAACATCCATTTTATTTTGAGGAAAAAAATTCATGAGAACTTTGAGCATCTTTAAAACAGTATCTGCACTGGCTGCGGCTTCTGTGCTAGCAGTAATTGCTAGCGGCGGAAAAGCATCAGCTATCACCTTTAACCTGGGTGGACCTGTTCCTACTGGTCCACAGGTAGCTTCAAGCTTTACCTACTCTGAAGGTGGTATTTCATTAACAGCAACGGGCGCAGGTCCTTTACTTGCTAGAAATGTTTTCCGTGTAAACGACGGTGCAACCAACAATGGTTTAGGAGTAACATTTACCAACTCAAATCTAGAGAACAATCAAGTCGATGGGTTCCTGTTTAGTGAAACGTTAACATTGGCTTTTAACCAAGCCGTAAACCTAACATCTGTCAGCTTTTCTAGAGTTGGCTCGAATGACGATTTTACTTTCTTGAACAATGGCGCCGTAGTGTTTAATAATCAGGTTATTGCTGGTGGCAACGGAACGGATACTGGCACTGGTACATTCAACTTTGCCTCTCAAGCAGGCACATCTTTCGGCTTCAGAGCTGGTCAAGCCAATGATGACTTTTACGTCAGCAGTGTTGAAGTTACGGCTGTTCCTGAACCAATAACGATCGCAGGAATGATTATGGGATCTGGATTTGGCGTGGTACTTCGTAGAAAGTACAAGAAAGCAGCAAAATTATCTACTAAAATGAGCAGTTAATTTTTAAGATTAGGGGCGAAGCTTACCACCTAAAGCACTAGGTTCTAGTATTTCCAATACATGAATCTGCTGTAGGGAAGTAAAGCTGTACGCCCCTATCTATGTATCTCCATCAAGTATTTCGTGAGATGGTATTATGAGGTGAATCTATTTTTAAAATTAGACTCCCTCATTGCAGACTACAGCTATGATGTCAGCGCTTATCCTCAATTATAAAGGGTTCAGTTTTTACCCAATGGATAGTTGATAAAAGTCGTTTCCCATGATTCGCTTAATTTCAGTATTGTTGAAAACTTTGTAGTAACCAGCCTAGCCCTTTGATAGACAAGATTAAGTATCTTACAAAAGTTATGATAGAAAACTACTCTATTGCCAAATCACTGAAAAATCCCGAATTGTGGCTATTAGGAATAGGCTCATCATTGGTAGCAATTAACTTGACGCTGGCATTAAGACATACTGATATTACGAATCTTTACATATTTTTTTTATATTTTATAACTATATATTCTTTGCTTAAAGAAAAACGCTATGACTTAACTTTAGAAAGTGGAATTATCTCTAGTTGTTTAGGTACATTGCTGCTTATATTAGTATTTATTAACAGTACACTTCACATAAATAGTGTTGCCATATTCGTATTGCCACCTATCATGTCTGGCTTTGGTCTTGCTCTGTTGGCTTCCGGCTATCAGGGACTAAAGCAGTACCGAAAAGAGTTGCTAATACTAGGTTTTCTCACTATACGCAGTTTATTGGTGATGCTTCCCTATAAAATAGATATATCACTTCTAACTGCTAAATTATCTACAGTCATTCTTTGGTATACAGGTTTTCAAGTGAGTCGATCTGGAGTTATTCTTAATCTTCCTACAGGAAGTGTAGAAGTATATTATCGCTGTGCTGGGACAGAGATGATCATAGACTTGTTAAGCCTAGCAGTATTGTTTATTTGTATGTTTAACCTAAGTTTGCAGCAAAAATTCGTTGTACCAATAGTAGCTGCAACATTAGGATTTATTATCAATGGCTTCAGGGTTGCCCTCATGGCTATCTTAGTAGCACAGGGCGATAAGCAAGCATTTGAATATTGGCATCAGGGTGATGGTTCTCTGATTTTTTCCATGATTGCTACTCTATTTTTTGGCTGTTTCTGCTGGTTTTTACTCAGTAGAAATGAGCGAGAACATCAAAATACTACAGATACTCAAGGTGATGTACTGGAAACAAACCCGGATTAAGTTTTTGGCTTTAATATTTAGCACTGGGATGTTAGTTTTGGGAAAAGTGATATTATTTCCCAACCCAGACAAACCGAAAATTAACACCTTCGTTTTTCCAGAAGAAATACCTTTAGCAAAATGGCAACCAAGTGTGGCTAGCCCGATAAAATCTTTAACTAAAGAAAATCCAAACTTAGTGGCAGAAAAACATTATCGATATGTTAAAAATGATCTGCCTTTAGATATTGAAATGCGTTATTTGCAGAATCTTTATAACGTAGATATTGATGCGTATATCAAGCAGAATTTTGCCATAAAATCCTCTGCTGTGATGCGTCAGCAAGAGGGAATAGGCTACTACGGCGTGGGACTAGATAAACAAAAAGCCTATCTAAGTACGTGTATCAACCCACGGGGAAATAGTACCTTCACTCATACACAGTTTAGAAACAATCGCTACAAAGATATTAGCTTTGATCGAATAATGCCTATTTTACAAGGACAGGAGGCACTTTTAGACAAACGCTGTCTATGGGTACATTTATCGATTCCTTTAGGAAATTCTTCCCCAGAAGTTGCCTACCAGGTACTAGAGCAAGCTTGGTTATCCTGGTATCAATGGTGGCAACCCCGGTTTCCCAAACCTTGAATTTAATAACTGTACACTTTGTAATTATCTTTAACTTATGTCTGAAACTAACATCCGTGAATTAGTTGAAGTAGAATTCACAAAATTGAGTACATCAGTAAGTAGATCAGTAGAGACTATACAGCCTTTACTAGAGTTAATTAATCTTTGGCGGTTAGTTGGCTACGGTCTTTTGTTGTTCGCGTTTCTAGATATCATTGAGATTTTTGTACCCCCAAACTTCATGAATCCTAGTTGGGAATTTCAAACAATGGGGAAATTAGTTAGCCAAGTAGCTGTCCCATTAATGGGAGTATTGTTTGTATTTTCGGGTAAGTTGGCAAAACGAGCTAAATGGGAATCAGGCATCTTAGCTTTATTATCTTATTTAACCCTGTTAATTGGCTTGTTATTTATCTTACTAGTTCCTTTGGGAATACTTAACACAATACGTTTGTATAATACTAATATTGCCCAAATTAATACCGACTATAAGCAGAAGGTGTCTCAAGCTAATCAGGTTGAGCAGCAATTTAGCCGAGCTTCACCTGTAGATATAGATAATTTTCTCAAGCGTCAAGGTCGGTCATCATCTGGCAAAAATCCTGAAGAATTAAAAAACCAACTCCTCTCAGAACTTACGCAAGCAAAACAACAACTTAAGAAGCAAACGGAAGCAAATAAGTCTTCTACGACTCTAGCTTTACTCAAAAATTCTGTGAAATGGAATCTAGGAGCTTTAATATCTGCGGCTTTGTTTATTAGTATTTGGAAAGAAACACTCTGGGCGAGAAAGCGGTAAGCTATGGGATAATCTAACTAATTCCAGCCATCGCCGCCCAAAAAAGCTATTACCGCCAACTGGAATTAAGAGACTAGATTCTCAACCTACCATTACAACACGTCCTGCTGCTATGAGGTACATATACTTGGGATGCTATTAGTAGTCTGTCAAGCTAGTAATGAAAAGTTTGTAGTAAGCACTTTAGTGCTTAGAAAATAAGGACTGAAGTCCTTACTACGAACTTTCTTACCCATCAATTTAAACTTGACAGACTATTAACACAGGATGGGATACTCGGACTTGTTAATACTGCATCTTTGGCCTTCCCCAAACTATCGTAGATAGCTTGGCGGAATTTTTCTAGTTGTGTCAGGATCATCACGTCAATGATTTATCGATTACTTTCATTGACTTTACGGCACTCAGCAGTAACACTGACTGCTTTTCTCTAGCCTTTTAGTCCAAAGTCCAGTACCTAAACTACTCGAATCAATACAAGTCGGAGCCAAGCGGATTAAACAGATTGTGGAATCACTGCGTAACTTCTCTCGTTTAGACGAGGCAGAATTGAAAGCTGTGGATATCCACGAAGGGCTTAATTCGACATTGCTTATTCTTCAGAACCGTCTTAGTTATACACCAAACAATCGACCAGAAATTATTGTAATTAAAGAATACGGTAATTTACCCCTAATCAATTGCTATCCGGGACAGTTAAACCAAGTTTTTTCAACATATTGAAAAATGCAATTGATGTGTTAGAAGAAAAGCTTACTAACATAAAGTTACAGTCTAGTTTTACACCTTTAATATTGTTCGTCAACTTTTTTAGTATTACCTGCTTTTACCCAACCTTCTTGTTGACTCTCTTCCAAACGGATCTTTTGCCAGGCTTTGTCTTCGCTTTCTGACAAAACAATAATTTTTTGATCAAAACCAACTCCACCAATACGTTCAGCTTCTTGGTTTGGTTGCGATCGCAAACTCAAGCCTTCAGCCCAACTAACACGCCCTCGGTAAGCTCCCGATGGTAATGGTTTTGGTGATGGGGTAGCCTTTGGTGATTCTGTGGGAGTGGAGGTTGAGCTTGGAGGTGTAAGGGTGGGTTTATCTCCTCCAGCCTGGGTTGCTTTTGGAGCTTGGACTTTTACCGAAGGGGTATCATTAGCAAAAACGGGTTTGGCTGGCGGTATGCCGGTGCGATTGATGAAATAGAGTGCAACTGCAACGCCGCTACCTATTAACACAGCGATCGCTAAGAAAAACCCAAGTATAAATTTTGTTAAGCTAGACAACATATTTAAAACCTGATCACCAGTGGTCAATAGTCAATAGTAATTCATGATTAACTGTTGACTACTGACTAGCAATTATTGACTAATTTATTATTGTAGCCGCCGCTGAATGTGTTAGCGTAGCTTATCAAAGTTATCCCTCAAAGGACTGTGTTTCGACGCTAAACGCGCTCTCCCCGCCGCCGCCCATTCTTGAAGTTGCTGAATTTGCTCTACAGCAGTTCGCGCCAAGGGGATGATCTGACTGGCTGCTTCTAAAACGTCGTCTGTTGCAAAGTCGCGGTTTTGGCTAAATCCAATATGCATCGCTTCAATTAAAGTTTGCTCAATCTCTGCTCCAGAAAAATCGGGCGTTTCATAAGCTAACCTGTCGATGTCATAACTTTTCAAGTTATGGGGGCGCAATCGGGATAAATGAACATCATAAATTGCTTTTCTCTCTTCTTGGGTGGGCAAACCCACAAAGAAAATTTCATCAAATCGCCCCTTACGGAGCATTTCCGGCGGTAGGGCTTGGATATCGTTAGCGGTGGCGACGACAAACACGGGTGACTTTTTTTCGGCTAGCCAGTTAATAAAAGTGCCAAACACACGGCTGGCTGTTCCGGCATCACCTTTGCTACCAACTCCAGCAAAGGCTTTATCTATTTCATCAATCCATAAAATACAGGGAGCGAGGGCTTCAGCCACTTGGATCATTTGGCGAGTCCGAGATTCTGATTCACCCACCAAACCACCAAATAACCTTCCCACATCCAGACGTAGCAACGGTAAATGCCAGTGATGAGCGATCGCTTTTGCTGTTAAAGATTTACCAGTTCCCTGAATACCCACCAACATTAAACCACGAGGATGCGGTAATCCGTACTGTCGCGCTTTATCAGTAAATGAGCCTCCCCGCCGAATCAGCCAGTCTTTTAAGTTATCAAGTCCCCCTATATCAGAAATTTGCTCAGTGGCGGGGTAGAAGTCCAAGATTTGGGTTTGGCGGATAATTTGACGCTTTTCTTCCAAAACGAGATCCACATCTTCTGGTTGCAATTCTCCGTGAGTAGCGATCGCTTTTGCTAAAACCCGGCGAATCCGTTCCATCGAAAGCCCTTGACAAGAGCGCACCAAGTCATCTAAAACTTTACCAGAAAGGGAGTTACTAGTGCTTTGCAGTAAGCGTTCTACCTCAGTTTTAATTTCTGGGGCGGCGGGTAACGGGAACTCCACAACTGTCAACACTTCGCTTAAGTCGTCAGGGATGGCGATGCGTGGCGACAGTAGGACAATATTTTTTGGTTGCGATTTGAGAAGCCTGGACAGGTTGCGAAGTTTGCGGGCGATCGCTACATCATCTAAAAAGCGATGATAATCTCGGAGAATCAATACCGCAGGTGCGGAAGCTGGTAATTTTTCGATAAATTCTAAAGCTTGCAACGGGTTACGCCGCCCAAAACCAGCATCATTGGGGTTTCCTTGGTAGCCATCGACAAAATCCCAAGTATACACCGGGCGATTACCCTGGTTGGTTGCTTCTTCCCGGATAGCTGCTTCTACCCGCTCCTCTTCATAGGTGGGAATATAAATTAAAGGGTAGCGGGCACGTAGCAGCAGTTTAAACTCTTCACGGAAGTTCATATATAGCTGTGGTTATTAGTTATTCTCTCATTGTTCAGGTTTGTATTGTGTCTAACAAGTCTGTAGTGAGATTGAAAAATCGCTAATCGTTTCACCTGACTATTACTGTTGAATATCTTGGCGAAACTCTCTAATCGCTTCCAAGGGAGACGACAACAATAGACAACGATTGAGCAGGGATAAATCTAATTCTGAGAATAACTCACTTTTAACAACTTTCTCATATTCTTGTTCTCGTAAGCAGTAAACTTCAAATGTGCCATCTTCCCAAAACCAAACTTCTCTTACTTGCATTAATTTGTACTTCTGTAGCTTGATAGGACTACCGCTAGTAATCACTACTTCAATGCACAAGTCTGGTACAGGTTTGTCGGTTCCAAAGCAATAAGATAAGTCAGCTTGATATTCTACTATCTTGGGAATAATCTGACTAAAACTCCCACTGGGGAAAAATTCAATGCCTTTGACTTCAAAATAAGTAATCAATAGTCCAGCAATTAAACACTTAATCACTTCATGAGGCTTACCAATGGTCACAATTTCTAAGACTCCCTCACAATAAAATAGCCGCACCCCTGGTACATTTTCAAAGCTGGCTTGAATCGCTTTGAATTGTTCCCAACTTAACCCATGTCGAAAGAAGCGTTGTTCTTCTGGTAAGCTAACAGTATTTTCTAACGTTTGAGTCATAATATTTTTACTCTCCCGATTAGTAGTCACAAAATTTATCTCATTTACATCTTAAGTCAAAACCAAGTTATCCCGATGAATTACGGTTTCCGCACCGGCATAGCCTAAAATTATCGGAATTTCCCGCGAATGACAGCCGCGAATCTTTTGTAGTTCATCGCTGTTGTAATTCACAAGTCCTCTAGCAATTTCGTTACCGTTGATGTCACACAATTGCACAGCGTCCTGTGTGTCAAACTCTCCTTCTACTGCCTTAATGCCAGCTGCCAATAATGATTTTCCTGCTAGAGAAATTGCCCCGATCGCACCTTCATCTAAATACAATTTACCCGCAGGTAAAAGACCGTAAGCTATCCAACGTTTACGTGCAGAAGTTGGTTCAGGTTGTGGTTCAAAATGTGTTCCAATAAGTTCACCTTGGATAATTTTTTCGATATTCCGAGGAAATCGCCCTTGGGTAATTACAGTCCGAACTCCAGCCGCGATCGCAATCCTCGCAGCCGAAATTTTTGTCACCATACCGCCAGTACCCCACTGAGAGCCTTGGGAACCTGTTTGTATCTGTAATTCTGCTAATTCCTTAATACTACTAACTAAAGCGATGGGCTGGGCATCTGGCACGGAACGCGGATCAGCTGAATAGAGCCTATCTACATCAGTGAGCAAAAATAACCAATCTGCTTCTACTAGACTGGCAACTAATGCCGAAAGGGTGTCATTATCACCAAATTTTAGTTCGTCTATTGCTACGGTATCATTTTCATTGACTATGGGAATCACTCCCAGCCGCAATAGTTCCTGAAAAGTGTTATGGACGTTGAGATAGCGGCTGCGCTGTACCAAGTCGCTGCGAGTCAGTAATACTTGAGCGATCGCCTGTTGCAGAGTACTAAATAAGTCGTCGTATATACGGATTAACCTGCCTTGTCCAACTGCCGCTACAGCCTGTTTCAGGGCGATCGCTTTGGGACGTTCAGTTAAGCCCAAGCGCGCACAACCCACTCCCACAGCGCCAGAGGAAACCAAAATCACCCGATGTCCCTGGTGTCTTAAATGGCAGAGTGTTTCCGCTAAGGTAGCGATGGTGGAAAGTGCTAATTGTCCCGTTTCTGGTTGAGTTAGGCTAGAAGTCCCGATTTTGACAACAATCGTTAGTGGCATTTAAATAGTGAGGAGTTAGGAGTGAGGAGTTATACCATTTCACTTTAATAATGATACAAATACGTTGGTAGGGGCATGGCAATGCCATGCCCCTACAAGAAATCTATGTGTATCAAGGTTTTCGTGAAATGGTATTAGGAGTTGAATTTAATTCATAACTCATAACTTCTAACTCAATTTGTAAAGCGCCAGTCCCTCTATAAGTGAAGGCTGACGCTTTACGGTTTTATATTTACTTAGTATGTACTAGGGTCTTTTTCGGCTGATCCCATATTATTAATACTTATGATCCCCGATTTTTGGACTCTAGTAAGATTCCTTAATTATTTCTTTAGATTTATTTTCCTGACGATTTATCACCTTTTGTGAATCTTGCTTTTCTTGGGGGTAATAGAGGCTCCTAATATTTCAGATACCCAGACTTCAAAGTTGCGGATGGGATGCGATCGCAACATCGCGTCTGCATGGACAATTGGTTCAACCAAAATGGTAAACATCCCCAAGCGATTACCAGCTATGACATCAGTAAACAAGCGATCGCCCACCATTCCGACTTGATGCACTGGTAGATCCATTCCCCTAAGTGCTGCCCTAATTTTGCGTCGGGAAGGTTTGGCTGCACCTAAGTAGTAAGGCAAGTTTAGCGATCGGGCAATTCCACCAATTCGTGCTTCACTCAGATTGTTACTCACCAAACACAATGCAGTACAGATACGGATTTCTTCTACCCATTCTCGTAGTTCTGGGGAAGCCATCCCTACTGTAAAGGGTACCAAAGTTTCATCCACATCCAACACCAGCCCCTTCAGCCCATATTGTTGGATAATATCTAGTGTTAGGTTCAATACTGAACCTTCTAAAATCAAGTCAGGCTGTAAAAGATTATTCCAGTTCATAAGTTAGCAGTCAAACGTAAAGAGCTTCAGACAAATGAGCATAACCCAATACAGTTTAGTTAGTCTAACTCAATCTTGGAATATCGTCCTGAACACTTTGAGATAAAATCCCTAAAATTTTATCTATCTCTTTGATGTAATAATTTTTCAAATCAATAAATATATCGTTTTGTTCTAACTTCAAAAACTTCCAAATATCTCCCGTTGTTACTGCACCGTAAATTTTCCTAATTTCATTTCCTTCTTGTTGATTGAACAATTGTGCTGCTAACATTGCCGCCGCACATTGACCTAATCCACCTTTAATATTTTCATTTTTTGCCTCAACAATAACCACCACAGGCACATTAATTGTTAGTTGCTCTTTAGAACGACTGATGATAAAGTCACAATAGCCATTCAGACCTTTTTCTGCATCTACATTAAAATCTGTTCCCGAAAACAAACTAATTGGATAATTAGCCCTGCGTCTTACTTCCAACAATATCGGAGTGATAATCATTTCTGAACGAGCTTTTTCAGTATTAATTGCTAAAGCCAGTTTTGTAGTTTCTTCTAAAGAATTTTTGAGTTTCTCACTTGCTTGTAAAGGTTCTATGTCGGCAAATAAATCAGTTTCTTCATCAATGCGGATGCTGAATGACTTTTTAAATTTACTTAATGTAAAGTCGCTATAAGCCATTTTCAGCACCTCATGCCAATTTTGGATTTTAGATTGAAAATCTCTACCAACTAAAATCCTTTTTGCAGAATTTTAAACAATACTAATCGTCCCAATTTAGTGTCAATGTTTCATTGCTTCCATATTTAATGGAACATGGCAAAAGGTTAAAGTAAATTGTGATTACAATGGGAAATTCAAATTAAAAAATTCAAAATGTTACATTTTGAATTTTTAATCTTATTCCACTTCATTAAAAAGATGTTCCTCTAATAGAGGCTGCACTTTGCGAAACTCCTCTGGAGAGAGTAATTCCGGTTTACCTGTTTTTGCTATCCGTGCAAAAAACAACAGGGGATCAAGGGGTGTATAAATTGCATACTCCTGATCTTCATCATAAAAACTAGCGAGTAGCTGTAATTGCTCCGGCTCTAACTCTGCCTCGTCGTCTTCTATTTCTAAAGTGAAAAGTTCTGATTCTTCAACTGGCGGTAAATCACCTGCCACTGTCAGAGCATAAGCTGTGTTTTTCAGTATCAGGTTTTGCTCAGATAGTACAGCTTGGGCAGTGGCAAAAATTTGCTCAATGGTGCTGTCGTCTTCTACTAGAACTGCTTCTTCCTCCTCATCCTCACCTTCCCAAGAAAAAATTTCTACAGGTGAGTCTACAGGGAGAAGTAAAACGTATTCTTGTCCATCTACCTCCAGGGAATGCTCTATGTAACATTCGAGCGATCGCCCTTTGTCATCGGTTAAAGTGATGGAACCCGCATGATCGTCATCGTTTTCTTCAGGAAATGGAGAGGGAAACATGGTCAAATGTATAACTTAATAAATAAATATCAGCAAGTTTGAAAATCGCTTAACTATTTAATGACATATTATGTTACTCAAATAGCTTTTGACGTAGATACAACTGCTGGGTAATCGTTTTTAGAATATCATGTTAAAAGGTATCAATATTCAATAGTCGCCACTGAACTGCGAGAACTAGCACGCTTAACATCTAACCATTGTTGCAAAATCAAAGAGGCTGCCTTCCGGTCAATCAAACCTTTATTGCGTGACGGGGAGAGGTTCTGGGCGATCATCAGTTGCTCTGCTTGAAATGAAGTTAATCGCTCATCTACATACTCCACAGGCAGTTTTAGAGCCTTAGCGAGTCTTGTAGTAAATTTCTGAACTTGACGCGCCTGAAATCCCAAGGAGCCATCCATTGAATAAGGTAAGCCCATCACGAGAATTTGCACCTCGCGCTCATCAACAATTTGGCGGATTTGCTCGACATCCTGCTCAAAAGACGCGCGCTCAATTGTGGTAATCCCGGTGGCAATTAAACCCGTGCGATCGCACCCTGCGATACCAATCCGCTTGCGACCAAAATCTAGTCCCAAGGCTGAAATAAACGACTTTGGTTCCTCCTGGGGTATCACACTAATTCTCCTGCTCTGCATCTGCTGATTCAGGAATCGGCAATGCTTCAAGGCTAATGTCTTTTCCCGAAAAGTTAAGCGGTTCTGACTTACTTGGCAGTGGTTTATCTGACAATGGCAACTTTCCTGGTTGTATCCATGACATCCCACCTGGTATTGGTTTGCGTGCCGGTTGTAGACCTTGCAGCATATCAGTCCACTGGATTCCTTCTAAGGAGACGAATTTAGACTCACGTAGCTTGTGCCACACAGAGCGAGACATAATTAGTGTATGTTCTATACGTTTTGCTCCAATTCGCTCTAAATATTCTTCTCGCTCTGCCTGATAATCTGAGGAAGCTAGTTGTAGCCCTTGCTGGGGAAAATCTTGGGCAATCCGAGCTAGCTGAGATAATAATTCTGGATACAGCCAAGTGTAAGCAGGATGAACCGTCAGCGTCGCAACGTGGGGTACTTCGCCCTTACGGTCAAGTTGTACTTGAAAATAGCCGATTGCAGCTTTGCGTTGCGGTTCAAATACGTAGCCACTCACTACTTCTGTTTTCGTCACCCATTGCTTCACTGCATCAGTTAAAGCGCCGAACAAACTGCTTTTGAAGTCGCGGGTATTACGGTCAAAAACCTGACGGATTAAAGGTGGCATAGATGCTGTATCTAGTTGATATAGCAACTGGGCATCAGCATTGCTCACTGGCAAGAGGTTGGGCAAATCTGGCTCTGCTTGTGCCAATTCGGCCAGTAATTCTGACCCAATTTCCCAGTATGTCATTTCTGCCAGACGCTGAAATCCATTTTGTCGATATAATGCTAGCGCCTCTATGTCGTTGATGTTAACTTCCAGTAGCCAAGTGCGAGCTTCCAAAATCGATTCAAAGCAATGACGCAAAAGTTGCGAGCCAATTCCTTGTTTATCAACACCACGCTCCAACAGCACTTGGTCAATCCGCCAAGTACTGCGTGTCCGGTTAAAAGGTGACACTTGAATCATCCCTAGAAGCAACCGCCCTTGCTCTGCTATGTAGGCACAGAGGCGATACTGGAGCGGGTTAGGAAACAAACTCAAAAATTTGAGTAATCCATACCAGCGACGCAACATGAGCATCTGCTTGATGGCAAAACCTGCTCGCTTGGGAGTGAGGGCTGCGAATGACTCTTGAGTTATGTGTTCAATCCCGTCCAGATCCCGGTATTGGAATGGTCGGATGACAACGTTGAGGTTTCGGGGAAGTAATGAAGTCATTTTAATTCGAGCCGCCATTTAGTCTTAACTAACTGCCCTTCAAAGGAACTGCTGCAATCATCTTAACTACTTTCTGTTCTCTACCTATTCTGCAAAAAAGGTGATTTTAGTAACTAAATACTTTAAAAAGCAGAAAAAGCAGACCTTGTGAGAACACCATTGGCATTGACCCAACAACATCTGCCTTTATTTTATGGGAATTTTGATTAAAATTTGTATATATATTATAGCCCTTGTCGAGAAACTAGCTTTTCAAAGTGGGCTTGGGTTTGATGGAGTAATTGCTGACGACTATCTACCAGTGTTTGTTGCAGGGTTGGAACCAGATTGCGGGCTTGCAAAGTCATGTGAAGTTGCAAGTTGGCGACATATTCACTGAAATCTTGATTTACTTCATCTGCGATCGCATCCGTTAATAAATTTGATTCAATTGCCACTGTATTCTCCTGTGTTAATCCTGTGCTGTCTCTCTTCATGACCAAAATTATCGCGTTGTTTGGACTAACTTGTTAAATTTGCAATGAAGTTTAACGCTTCTTCAGGATAGCGATCGCTACAAGGTTTTCATCTGCCTATCAAAATCTCAAACCAACACCACCTTGTACAGAAATAGCTGTACCACCGCTATCACGGTAGGCATCAAAAGCAATGATGGCGTTGCCAAAAATCACAGTATTACTATTTGGGATCATATAATCAATGCCCGGCTGTAAAGCAAAACTAATTTTGTCGCCCACAGGAGAAGAACCACCACCACCAGCCAACACTAACCCAGCACCCAAGTAGGCATCAGCTTGCCAGTTGAGGGGGAAATCGTAGGAAACCGTTGGCACAACTGCCGTATTATTACCAATTAACACTTGGGCGCGGAGTGAAATTGGTGCTTCCAAAAGCTTGTAGCGTCCGGCTATAACTCCTCCGAATTGGATACCATCGGTAATACCGACAGTAGGACCTATACCGATATAACTGCCATAGGCTACTTGAGCTTGCACTGGTTGAGTACTCGCCACACTCAAGACCAAGCCAGCCCCCAAAACTGAAACCAAATATGGAATAGACTTCATAACCGACTCCTCACACCAATTTGTCATTAGTCATTTGTTATTGGGTTAGGAAAACTCTTCCCCATTCCCCATTCCCCATTCCCCCTCTAATTCTACGGGCAATTAGGATGAATGCCTCCTTGAGTACAAATGTACGCTAATTGCTTGGGATCTAAATTTTTGGCTTTAGAAAAATCAACCCCTTGGACTACGGCAGATACTGAGCCTAAATCTGGGGTTTCGACAAATTGATCTGCTGGATTTTGTTTGCTAGGGGCGAGAATTGCCCCTTTAAAATCTGCTCCTGCCACATTTGCCCCGCGTAAATCCGCAAGACTCAGGTCGGCATTTTGCAAGTTAACGTTTTGCATCTGGGCAGAACGCAAAACAGCACCGGTCAGACGAGTAGCGCCCAGGTTAGCATTGCTGAGATTAGCACGATCCAAATAGGCTCCTGATAAATCTGCCCCTTGCCAATCAGTGTTAGTTAAGTTGGCAAAGGATAATTGCGTTCCTATGGCGGTGGCGCGACCTAATCTAGCGGCGTACAGATTGGCTTCATTCAAGTTAGCATCACCTAAATCTGCTCCAGTCAAGCTGGCTTTTTCCAAAACTGCGTTTTGCAGATCGGCTCCTACTAGTTGGGTGCTGTTGAGTTTAGCCTCAAATAGACGTGCGTTGGATAAGTTTGCTCTATTGAGAGTGGCGCGGCTCAAATCGATCCGGTTCATCAAGACGCGACTGAGGTTAGCATCAGTAAGATTGGCTTGCTGCAACTGAGCTTGACTTAAATCAGCGATCGCATCATCATAAGTATCCAAGCGTCCATCCTCACCCACACCCCGGAAGCGGCTACCCTTCAAGCTGGCTTGGTTAAGATTTGCAGATTTTAATTTAACTCCTGATAAATCAACGTTGTCTAGTACCAAGTTGAAAAAGGAACTTCCTGGAGTACCGCTTTGACCCAATTGGATGTTACTAAGATCAACGCCCTCGATTTTACCTCTGTAAACAGAGAGAATCTTGTTGATCGTCCGCTGGTTTCTGTGTAGCCGCTCTTGCCGTAATTCCCGCTCTTTGGTTGCAGTGCTAGCGACAGGCTCCAGTTCACCCACCAAAAACTGATTCTTATTTTTTAATTCCGGGATGGCTTTGGGGCCGACAGTTGTCAAAGCTTGTTGAATCGTATCTAGGAGACTGGAGTTGGTTTCGCTAACCAAGAGATCCGCTAGAAATTTGATCGACTGTGGCTCATTCAGACCACCCATAGCCAAAATTGCAGTTTCACGCTCCTTATTAGTAGCCCCAGAGTTAGGGTTCAATTGTTTAACAAGTTCGAGGAACTTTTGGCTGTTGATTTGCTCAGTTGCTCGCTGGGATTGCTGAATTTGGATATAAACTTGAGTCCCTATTAAAGTTGCCAGCACAGCAGTCATGCTCGTCAGCCCTATCCCAAACAAAGTTAGATTGGGATTTTGCTGTATCCGCCGCCACACATTAGGCCGCTGGTTAGTTTGGGTTGCGTCAGACACACTACTTGCTGTAGGCATCGTTAATTCTTCATTTCCCTGCTGCCGTTCTTCTGCTTCATCATTACTACTGGCAGGTTGAACTTGTCTGTTGCTAGCTAAGAGTGTGTCTATTGTATAAGTACCTGCGAGATGATCGTGCAGTGCGCGCCGCCCCCGGCGCGAGGGTAAGCCGATTCCTTCACCGATAATCATTAACAAACACAAAAATGTAAATAATCCTAAATTTGGAAAAGCAATGCTGTAGCGCCACAGCAGATAGGCAATGGAAATGGGTACAGTCCAACGTCCAACTCCTTCTCTGATCACAACTGCTCCCAATCCGGGCGGCATCCCTTGCTCGTTGATAACCCGCACTTTTAACCAACGTTTAGGAATTGTGCTACCAGTCTTAGCCAATAAATACAATTGCCACCACGAAAGAGTTACAGGCGCTAATAGAGCTACTATCCACAAAATATTAGTCGGCCATGCTACGTTACGGATGCCATAACTAACAGGCAAAGCCAATGGCCTAGCGATCGCTCTTTCCGTTACTACCAGCACGGGGTTAAGCGGCACTCGGTTAAAATCGCTTCTAGTATTGGCATAGACACCAATGCCGAAGGGAATCAACCCACTGCTAACCACTAGTGTGATTTCAGCCGCCCAAGCCGCAAAACGTCTGCTTGCTAGCAGCAGCGAATTGGCTCTTTCCGGTTTCTTTGATTGACCAGATTGATTACTTCTCCTGACAATTGGTGTCGTCATTGCATAATTTCCTTTGACATTATTTCTACGCCGCGATCGGCACAATTAAAATAGACTACTTCTTACGTTGAAAGTTACTAGACACAAAAAATTTGTATCCAACATACACTAATGCTGCCAAAAGTGCCAGAGTGATTACAGATGCAATCAGTTTAAACACTGTTTGCAGCATCGCCAAGCCGACTAGCACCGTCACACCTGAAACTACCAGCTTTTTTGTCCCAGATAAGCTGTTGAACCAAAGCTGAAATCGCTCTAGTTGCAAGTTCAAGTTGGCAAAACCAAACTGAGGTTTCTGTTTTTGTGGTTGGGGAACTACCTCCGGTGAGGAATTAATCTCTGCCTCTAGCTTGTCGAGGCGACGCTGCAAGTCTTCATCTCTTTGAGGATTCATCAATTTTTTCTCCCTCAGCTAAGTCACTTGTTCAACAACAGTCCAACCAAATTCTATTTTTGGTGGTTGTCTTAGTGATTTTAGCTAATGTCTGTGTGCAAAACCTTTGTGCACATGGGAAAATTTATGTTTTTTTCTTGTTGCCTTCCAGCCTACATTTTCTTACGTGATCGGGGATTATTGGCGGCGTTGTCATTATTAGAATCTTGACGATCCGCTCTTCACATTGCCATAACTCAACTTCCCAAGTAAGTGCAGGGCTATTTCATTCTAGGCATAAACCGCCCAGAACTAAAGTTCCAGGCTAATAGCTAAAGTCTGTTAAAACGGACTATAGCCTTTTCTCAGTCGTCTTTAGACGACTTTCGCTATTAGACTCAGAATTCATTCTGAGGCGGGCTAGATGAGAATGAAATAGCCCTGAAGTAAGTGTCTGTTATACCTAACTATGAATAGTAGCTTATTAAACATCTTATTGGGGCAGACAAACCATTACTTAAAACTGCAAAACAGATTGTAGATAAGGTGATTTGCACGACCAATGACCTCTTTAGAGACGTGCGTCTCTACATCAAATCTCCACAAACAATCCTTAACTCAATGGTATTGGGTTATACGATAGCTTTTGGAACCAAGACGGATTACTGTCGTCAATCAAGTCAGACTGTCTATAACAATATTGCTCTAAAAACAATCTGGAGCATTAATTAAAATGAAGACTCTTAGGCTACTGACAATTTTTCCTACAGCTTTAGCAATGAGTTTGATTCTCACTGAGGCTAATTTGGCACAGACACCAAAAATAGATATTAATCGGAATCTCCAACCAGATCCACTGATTTTGAAAGGAAAGTCTGGAGGAACTGTCAAAAGTAATTGCGGTAATATTACGTCTGTACCCAATCAAGTTATTCAGCTTAAAGAATCACTGCCTTACTTGCGATTGACAGTAGAAAGTCAAGGAAAGCCAACACTGTTGATCGATGGCCCTGGAGGGCGCTTCTGTGTACTAGCAGATACTTACTCTGGAGGCAAGCCAGAACTGTCTGGTTTTTGGCAGGCAGGAGAATATTCGCTGCATGTGGGCGAATTATCCCAAAAAGAGTATAGTTACACCCTCTCAATCTCCCAACAAAAAAAATAGTTTAGAGTCTAATGGCACTAGTCATTTGTGCTTTGCTAATGACTCATGACCAGTGACCCTTGACTAATCTTCCAGTGATTGGGCTGGTATTTCGACGGCTTTAACATCAATTGTGCCTTCTGGTGTGAGGCGCTGAAAATGACTATTTTGGACTAACAACGACTCACCACAGTTAGGACACTGCAACTGACTGTTATTTAAACCTGTAAATTCATATCCACAGACGGGACACTGATCAGCAATCAAGTTGCGTTGCAGCCACCAACGAAAGCCAAAGAAAGCCACAATCGGTGCCAACAATAGCAACCCGAAAATTATTAGCAATGAATTAACCAACCAACCCAAGCCTACTGATGCCAGCAACCAAACAACTGCTAGCAGGGTGAGCCAAGGGCGGAGATTTAAAAGACTCAATTGAAATGTCTTAAAGCTCATTTTTTAAATGTCATCCTGCTCTTCCTCTAGGATAGCGATTTTAGCAAAGGTCAAGGAGAGCAGTTGCATCATGTTAGCGATCGCACAGTGTGTCGTAGAAAAGCGGTAGCGAGTAATCGAGCCGCAAAAGTCTCCCGACTTGTGCAAACTGGCGTTCAAGGGTGAAGAAATATTGCTTTCAACTAATGGCTTAGGACTGAGGATAGGAGCATTTTTTGCAACCTCTTTTGAAAGGCATCCATGCCAAACAAAGCGATCGCTTGCTCTCGTAGCCACTCTCTATCACATCGTTGGTCATTCCCTTGAAGCATTTCTATACAAGCTGCTGCTACAGCATCAGGACTGCGGTGTGGTACTCGCCACCCTAGTTTACCATCCTGCAAAGGATCAGCGGAGCCATCATCATCACCGGATAATACAGGTACTCCACAAGCCATTGCCTCCAGATAGACAATGCCAAAGCCTTCTTGCGAAGGCATAATATAGGCATCAGCAAGGCGGTAATGTTCCATTAATTCTTCTGTGGCCACGAAACCAGCAAAGACGACGCGATCGCTCACACCTAAATATGCAGCTAATTTAGCTAATCGCGGTTGGTCATCACCGCGACCAATTACCAAATATTTTACTTCTGGGAAAACCTGAGCGATTTGTGGTAATGCCCGAATCGTTACATCTACGCCTTTGTAAATATCCCCTGACCACAGCCGCGCCACTGTCATTAACACCTTAGCACCAGTCAAGCTATACTTCTGGACTAATTCTGACTGCTTGGAACCAGGAGTAAATTTATCTCCATCAATTGCACAAGGCATCATCTGTACCATTTTCGGATCTATACCATTAGCAATACAAGCGCGATCGCGGCTGTAGCGACTAATTGTCCAAATTCCAGCTGCTGATGTCAAGGCGCGACGTTCTTGATTTTTGAGTGGTTCCCAGACTTCTTTACCGTAAGTTAGCACGGTGTAGGGAATACCCAACGGCTGACAAAGAGTTTGGATTAATACTGCTAAGTTAATGTGACCGCAGAAAACTTGCTGCGGACGGTTTTGCAACAGACACTTAAGTAAAGCTGCTGCCATTTGTAGTCTCCCCAAATGGGGAGATTGATTTTTAAAGTAATGAAATTTTAAGTTCTTGTCTTCAAAAACATTTAATTTATCAGGACTATCTCGCAGCAAAAAGACTTCTGCCTTGTAGGTTTGGCTCAATCCCAGATAGGCGCGAAAAATATCCTTTATATATGATTGAATACCACCTTCGTGGGCAAAAATTTCTAGAAACACGAAGACATTGTTAGTTTTTTTGTTAACTTTATCACCTAACTTTAGGCTTTCTGTCACTGTAGTAATACGCATATTGGGTTATTTACATTCGCGGTAAGGGGGCGATCGCGTAGTGCGCCTTGCCCCCAGCCTTCCTTCAGGAAGGCTGCCTCGTCCCTTCAAGGGACGAGGGGAAGGGTTTGTGCAAACTTCGGGGCTGTAAAGGCGATCGCACCGCTTTGTAACCGCTCTAAATCTGTTTTTACCATTTTTTCTAAAAGTTCTTCAAAGCTGACTTGGGGTTCCCAGCCAAGGTTTCTTTTGGCTTTACTAGGATTGGCAACTAGTTCAAAATGCTCGTCTTTTCGCAACAAATTAGTGTTTTGGGTCACATGAAGTTTCCAATCCAATCCGACAGATTCAAAGGCTATGGCAACTAAATCTCTAACACTGTGTAGCTTACCTGTGCCGATCACGTATTCTTCTGGTTCATCTACTTGCAACATTCGCCACATCGCATCTACATAATCCCCAGCAAAGCCCCAATCGCGTTTGGCATCCAAGTTACCCATTTCTAAGGTGTCAGTTAAACCCAATTTAATTGATGCAGCTGCTAAAGAAACTTTGCGGGTGACAAACTGAGGTGGGCGGAGAGGAGACTCATGGTTATATAGAATTCCACTACAAGCAAATAGTCCATAATGCTGTCTGTGATGCACCATTGTCCAATGGGCGTGCATCTTTGCCGCAGCATAGGGATTTTTGGGACGAAAAGAGGTTTCTTCGTCTTGAGGTGAAAGAAGTACATCCCCAAACATTTCTGAACTGCTGGCTTGATAAAATCTGGTAGATAAACCAACCTTTCGTATTGCTTCCAAGAGTCTGGTAGCCGTACCAGTGATCAAATCCAAGGTTCCCAACGGATCATTCCAGGAATCAGGTACAAAACTGGGAGCCGCCAAATTGTAAATTTCTTGGGGACGCAGTTGTTCAACTGCGGTCAAAAGCGCTACATTATCCCTCAAGTCAACCGTAAAAATTTCTACCTGATTTGCCAGTATTCCTAGTTTTGTCAAATTAGGTTGTCGATGCGGGGGTACTAATCCTACAACTCTGTAACCCCGATTGAGGAGCAAATGGCTGAGGTAGTAGCCATCTTGACCAGTAATTCCTGTGATTAGGGCTGTCTTAGTCATCTTTTTTCCCCTATTTCCTCTATCTCTTTAAGCACTAAATGGCACTTGTTGGAGAACAAAAATAAGACTCTCAACACTGCTGACAAACCTTAACAACGGAACTACTATAACTCTAATGCTATGTTTACTGCATTCACTAATTTTTTTTATACAACAATATTTTTTAGATTTTACAAAAAAATTATAATAACTAAGTAATTTAACTTAAAAAACATCATTATCCCAATTTACATCTTTTTCAAAAAGACTATAGTTTTATAAAGCAAATAACTGTTTACTTAAGCGGAGACTGCCTCATCTCATAATTTTATTTGTAAGCAAGTGGCTCAACTCTGGGCAAATCCACCGTAGCAGTACGGAGAAGACATAACTACTTCACTTTTCTTTTTGTGCTTCTACAGAGTATTTGACAATGAGCAAGCAATTTCTCCCATCTGAACCACGTTCGTAAACAACACGATCAGCCAAGCGCCGAAGGAGAAACCATCCATACCCGCCTACTTGTAGAGTACCTGGCTCTGGCTCGGCGATCGCATCGGGATTGAAAGGTTTTCCATAATCCCAAATTCTAATCTCTAGTCGGTCAATCCACAGATAAACTTTAATCTCAATGGGTGTTTCCGGCGGTAAGGCATGATGAGCGTGACGAACAGCGTTGGTAAAGCCTTCTGCTAATGCTAAATTGAGACGATCAAGTTGGGTTTTTGACCAGCCAAGTTGAGATAAATGTTGCAGACAAAATTGCTCAAACCATTCTTGTACCTGGTTTAAGAGCCTGAGTTCGCTCTTAACCGTCAGATGGTCTTGCTGCACGATACCAAGCATTGACCGTGACTTGAATATAGGTAAACCCAAGTTGCTAGTTATTAAATTCGGCGCTATTCGCAAAATTTCTCTGATATGAAAAAATCTAAATTGGTATATTCTGTCTACCAAAATACAAGATATGAACGATTTTGACATATCAAGGGTCATAACTAGCAACTTACGTTAAGTAGGTAAAAATGTTTTTATTTGTTGATTTTTAGGGATTTTAAATTTTGGAATAATTTTTCAATCCAAAACTTCAAATCCAAGATGGAATCTGAACTATTAAAATTGACGCCTGTTAATTTCTTTCAAAAGCACATCTACGAATATGCTCTTAAAACTCACAGGCGTCAAAGCACTTTGTGGTGACTAATTTAAAATAGTCCCAATGTCAAAGATTTATCCAATGGCAAGGCAGCACCAATACCCAGCCACAGAGTGACAAGGGTACCCAAGAGGAATACTGTGGTTGCAACTGGACGGCGGAAGGGGTTTTGGAACTTGTTGACGTTCTCAATAAAGGGAATGAGAATCAGCCCCACTGGTACGGAACCCATTGCTAACACTCCTAAAAGTTTGTTAGGAAGCGATCGCAAAATCTGGAAGACTGGATACAAGTACCACTCTGGCAAAATTTCCAATGGTGTGGCGAAAGGATTTGCTGGTTCACCGTTCATCGCGGGATCTAGCACAGCTAGAGCCACAATCGCAGCGAAGGAACCCATGATTACGATTGGAAACACGTAAAGTAGGTCATTAGGCCAAGCGGGTTCACCATAATAGTTGTGACCCATGCCTTTAGCGAGTTTGGCTCTTAACTGAGGATCGCTCAGGTCAGGTTTTTTCTGTGTTGACATTTTGAAATATGATCTCCTGCTTAAGTTAAATTAAAGCATTTGTGAAAGCTATCAGCTACTAAGCGCTCTTAGCAGTCAGCCGTCTGGAAGGTGTCTATAACTTTCAGCTTCAGATGCAAGCGTTTGTTTTTTGTAACTTATGTACAATTAATTTCTTGTATTTCATAAGTTTAAAACAAACAACTTGATCTGGGAACTGACAAATGTACCTTTCGCTAATAGCCTAAGATTACAAAGGACCGGAAATGCCTTGCTTGCGGATCATCAAGAAGTGAAACAGCATGAAGACTGCAATCAACCAAGGCAGTACAAATGTGTGGGCGCTGTAGTAACGAGTTAGTGTTGCTTGACCAACACTCGAACCGCCACGCAGCAAGTCGGAGATCAGAACGCCAACCACGGGAATTGCTTCTGGTACGCCGCTAACGATTTTCACAGCCCAATAGCCAATTTGATCCCAAGGTAGGGAATAGCCGGTAACTCCAAAGGAAACGGTAATCACGGCTAGAATGACACCACTTATCCAGGTTAATTCGCGGGGTTTTTTGAAACCACCAGTCAAGTAAACCCGGAAGGTGTGCAAAATCATCATCAACACCATCATGCTGGCAGACCAGCGATGGATGGAGCGAATTAGCCAACCGAAGCTTACTTCAGTCATGATGTACTGCACTGAAGAGAAAGCTTCAGCTACCGTTGGTCTGTAGTAGAACGTCATGGCAAATCCAGTGGCAAACTGGATGAGAAAGCAAACCAAGGTAATTCCACCCAAGCAGTAAAAGATGTTGACGTGGGGAGGGACGTACTTGCTAGTGATATCTTCAGCGAGCGCCTCAATTTCTAGGCGTTCCTCAAACCAGTCGTAAACGTTGGCCATACAATCTCAAGTTCCTAAAAGTCGGTTGCGGTTGATAAATCCCGAAGTTCTGAATCGGCGACCAAAATTCTGATAGTCCCAAGCCTTGGCATCCTGGGGGTTCGCCTTTAGGCTTTCCTGTGCCCCGTTAGCAATAGCCTCTTTGCAGGAGAAGTCGTTACCGAGGAGTAGGGTAGCAGCAGAAATGTCTACGGATTTTTCAGAAGCCGCCGCTTAGACTTCTCTCCCAATTAGCAATTTTGGGATTTTAGTAAAGGCGAGTTTTTTGGAAAGCTTGTCAGCTTTCAGCGTGCTAAGAGTCTTCAGAAACTTTACACTCTGTAAAGATGGAATATATTGCGATCGCTTTACGCCCCAACACAGAAAATGGTGGACACAAAGTAGATTTTATCCTTTGGTGAGTGGCTACAACGCATCAGTTGACGGAACAACTTGATGAGAGGAATGCATCACTATCTATAAAAAAAGTAACATAATCGAGAGATAGATTTCATCAACAAGATGACAACTGACCATTTCTAAGCAATTTGGGTCGAGGTGCAATTGATAATGGGGTTCATGAATAAACAAGTCTTTCGGGTGGGATTTTCATTGCTAATGGCGTTTTACTTGGCGTTGGGTACGCTCATACAGCCGGCGGGGGCTTTGACATCGGAACAAAAGCTGGTTTCGGAAGTTTGGCGAATTGTTAATCGCACTTATCTAGATGAGACATTTAATCATCAAAACTGGGCAGCAGTCCGGCAAAAGGTTTTGGAGAAGCCGTTGTTAGACTCAAATGCGAGTTATGCGGCAATTGGGAAGATGCTCAAGAGCCTTGATGATCCTTTTACCCGCTTTTTAGATCCAGAACAGTACCGCAGCTTACAGGTTAATACTTCTGGGGAACTGACTGGGGTAGGATTGCAAATTGCCCTGAATCCTGAGACTGGGAAGTTAGAAGTAGTGGCTCCGATCGCCGGTTCACCAGCAGATAAAGCGGGAATTAGACCACGCGATCGCATTCTCAAAATTGAAGGCGTTTCAACAAAAAATCTTACCCTTGATGAAGCTGCGACCAAAATGCGGGGGCCGAGTGGTAGCCTTGTAACTCTCCTCATCGAACGGGATGAAGAGGCAGAAATAGAAATTAGACTGACACGCGATCGCATTGCTCTTAATCCTGTGGTTTCCGAATTGCGTGTTTCCGAGCAGGATACACCCATTGGCTACCTTCGCCTCACTCAATTCAATGCCAACGCCTCAACTGAATTGGCACACGCTATTTCTAGTCTAGAAAAAAAAGGCGCTGCTGCCTACATTCTCGATTTGCGAAATAATCCTGGGGGATTATTGCAAGCAGGAATTGAAATCGCCCGTCTATGGTTAGACTCCGGCACTATTGTCTACACTGTTAACCGACAAGGTATTCAGGGTAGTTTTGAAGCCTTTGGGCCAGCCCTGACGACCGATCCTCTGGTTATTTTGGTAAATCAAGGAAGTGCCAGTGCGAGTGAGATTCTCGCTGGCGCACTCCAAGATAACGGTCGTGCCCAATTGGTAGGCGAAACTACCTTTGGAAAGGGTCTAATTCAATCTTTGTTTGAATTATCAGATGGTTCAGGCTTGGCAGTCACAATTGCTAAGTATGAAACTCCTCAACACCGGGATATTAACAAACTAGGTATTAAGCCGGATCAAGTGATTTCCCAAGCAGCTATTAACCGCGAACAGATTGGAACAGAGGCGGATCTGCAATATCAAGCAGCCGTGGAACTTTTGGTTAAAAGCTCGGTGATGGCGGGAAAGGCGTGAAGAGTGCTGAGTGAAGAGTGAAGAGTGAAGAGTGCTGAGTGCTGAGTAAAGAGTGGGGAATTTCACTTATTATTCAGCACTCACAACTGAGTGGGAATAATCTTTGCCTTCCTAGTTCGCACCAGAGCCGCAAGTACAAGCATTTCTTTGTTAATATTGGGAGTTTTCCGCCTACACCCTATCTCCTATAATGAAAATATAACTGCGATCGCAGGTGTCTCAATGACTAACACCACCTCAAATCAGGTTCGTTGGACTAGTGCCGATTTAGAACTATTTCCTGACAGCGAATGGAAGCGTTATGAAATCGTTGATGGAGAATTGTTTGTGACTCGTGCTCCACATCTAGGTCATCAAGATTCTGGTGGTCGTATTTATGCACGATTATTCTTTTGGTCGGAAGAAACCAATCTGGGTAAGCCTTTTTTTGCGCCGGGTGTGGTGTTCTCTGACATGGATGATGTGATTCCTGATGTCGTCTGGGTCAAGCAAGAACGCCTAGCTGCAATTGTCGATGAATCTGGACACTTTACTGCTGCACCTGATTTAGTTGTGGAAGTACTTTCTTTAGGTAGCCAAAATGAGCGCCGCGACCGCCAAGTGAAACTGCGGTTATATTCTCTCAAGGGTGTCCTGGAATATTGGATTGTTAACTGGCGACTCCAGCAGATTGAGGTCTATCGTCGGGATGCAGGACGACTCAGCTTGGTAGGAACATTACTATCTGAGGACGAACTTACATCCCCATTATTACCTGGCTTCTGCTGTCAGGTTGCCCGTTTTTTTTAAGGTTATCAAGGCACTATCCAGTCTTTGAACTTATGCATCCGATTGGACTGCCTGGGCTAACTGCTGCACAAAAGCTTGATGTTCGACAGAGTTCAATCCTGTCTGCAATACAGTTAACACCTGTTGCATATCACCTGCTAGCAAGGCAGATTGATCTAACCACAATCCTGGAAAGACTTGACTTTGAATCACACCTGTCGCATCGGGGTATAGATTGACATACTCTCCTGCTTCTAGGCGGAACCAATCGATGCGCTGCTCAAACACCTGCCACACTAAG
>JBBSCU010000001.1:0-75234 GCA_038249935.1 Chroococcales cyanobacterium | reverse complement strand
GGAGTTAAGCTAACTACCTCTGCGATGGAAGAAATTGAAACACAGATTCACCGTCTCCCCAATCTCAAAAAATGGTTTGTGGAAATTTTTGCTAAACCAGCATAGCTAGTGGATCATCTTTTTTGTGGAGTTCTCTAAACAGAATAAACCCATTTTCGGATAATCCCAAAATAGGATACTTGTGTCCTAGCTGTAATGGTGTTGAAGCAAGTTTTGCAGAGGCTGACATTTGATTGATACCAACATCGTTTTAGATTATTTGTTATGCAGTTTACGATCGCACTTCTTCAATTGAGACGTAAAGCACTTTTATGTTTACTACTATGAACTTTCCTCCCCAACTCCAACAAAAGATCGAAAAATGGGCAAGTAGTCAAGGAATCTCGACTGAGCAGTTTGTTTTGCAAGCGATCGCTGATCTGGTGCAAGTTCCAGAGTAGGGGTGAACGTAGCTCCCTATGTCACGGTTGCCAAAAGTGTTAAACAAATTTTTTCCCAAAAGCTAATATTTTGAGTCATAAAGGAGTTCAAGCATGACTTATTTTCATTACTTTTGAGGCTTTTCGTGAATGAGTAAAACTATCATTGGAATTGGGATGTTTGTTGGCTCTACAATTGGCAGTTACATCCCTGCATTATGGGGTGGAAGTTTGCTATCGTTCACCTCGATCCTCTTGGGCGTTATTGGTGGACTTGTGGGGATTTGGCTTGGGTATCGCGTATCAAAATATCTCGGTTTTATCTGATTAGCGCTCTATGTCACTGTTGCCCAAAGCCTTAAACGAGTCTTTTACCAACAGGTAAAATTTTGAGAGTGTCTTCTATGCGATCGCACTCCTAAAATTGGGATGTGAACCACCTTTGCATTTGCTCCTATAAACTTTCTTCTCAACTTCAACAGCAGATCGGAAAATGGGCAAGTAGCCAGCCAATCTCCACTGAGCAGTTTGTTTTGCTTATTTTTTCTGCTACCCTCTAGAAATAATGCTGAGAAATAAACCCACCAATCTTTTCCCAAAGAAAAGCCAATCCAACCAAAATATCAGATGAATAGCTACTATTACCCAAAATACAACTTGGTATGAAACCTTCCTACTTTTGTGACGTAATCTTCGTTGGGCGATGAATCCTCCCAACCATCCACCCATAAATTCACACAAATGTAATCTATTTTCTGATATTCTCCAACGCCCCTGTTTTGCACGAGATTTATCATCCGCGTACAGTGCAAAGGTAACGAAACTCATTACAGGATAGAGAATCAGAGGAATTGGGTTGAAAGTCGTCAATGCAAAATGCATTGCTCCTAAACCTGGTAATAAAGACAAGAGCAATACCTCGAACATTAAAGAATATTTAGCTTTAGGCTGGAATGCTTCTTTCTCGATTGCCAAAGATGAGATCATCGGCATAGGTTTGGATACAATTCCTTCAATGAAGGCGTTGCAAGCATGAATTCTTCCGTCTTTGTCAGCCGTTAGCTGATAGCAAATCACATCACCAACTTGTGGACGATGATTTGTTTCTTGGAGTGCAGTGATATGAAGAAAAACGTCTTGACTGCCATCACTGGAGCGGATGAAGCCAAAACCTTTGTCATCGTTCCATGTTATTAATTTACCTTTACGCAAAACAGGTTTCATCAAAGACCTTGATATCAATACTTTACTTTATTTTTAAGGTTCCCATCTCAAGACCAAATTATTCATATTAAAATTGAGCAACGCCAAAATCAGAGCTAATACTGAAACAATGGAAGTAATGCTAAAGCAACATAATAAACTATGAGTGAACTTCCAAATAGTCTTGAAGATGCGATCGCCCAATCTCGTGTAGCTGTCCAAGCCGCCCTTGCAGATGGTTGTACTCGCTTACAAGTTGAGTTCCTGTTTCCAGAACTCAAGTTTATGCCGGTAGCGGAACAATTTTTGCCCGTGTTTACAACTTATGATTCCCGTTTGAAGATTTTCTTTGCTGATGCTGGGGCTGCGGCTTTAGCCCGCCGCAATTGGGCTGATACACCATTTCAAATTTCGGATATTGGTACGGGTAGGGCTGCTTCCTTGCAGACAAAAATTCAGCCAGAGGATGAAATTTTCTTATTCATCGCGCCCACTTCCGTAGAAGTACCGCAGGTGGAAAAGTTATGTCAAGAAATAGGCGATCGCCCTGTAGTCTTTTTAAATCCTCGCCTAGAAGATTCTGGGGTTGTGGGCATTGGTTATACAGCTAGAAAAATCCGTGATCGTTTTATCAGTACCATTGAATCCGCCTATTACCTCCGCCCTGTAGACGATCAAAGTGCCGTGTATCGCTGCTACCCAGGACAGTGGGAAGTTTGGCTGGAAACCAACGGTGAGTATCAAAGAATTGCTGAATTACCCACAAAACCATCAGGTGATGAGTTGGATCTCATCCTTTTAAAAGGACAACCACAAACAGCAACAGATACAACACCTGCGAGAAAGCCAAGTGTGTTTAAGAGTTTGCAACGGTTTTTAAAGGCGTTGAGTAGTTAGGATAATGCAGAGGTAGCAGAGGTAGATTTTATTATCTGCTACCTCCTTTTATGCTCTACCTTGATTACTTGATGCAACTGAACCTTTTGCAATCCCTCGCAATCGGGACAAGTTACCCTTATTTTGTAATGGGCGAGTTTCCTGCTGTAACGATTCCAACAAGGTTTGGACTAGTTGCCAACGTTCGCTAGTCGATAATTGTAGCGCCTGTTTTTGCAAGTTTTGCAATGTCATTAACTTTTTCCTGCCTGTATCTGTCACACATCTATTGTTTTCTCAGTCTGTATGAGTATTCTAAATATATTTTGCCGAAATCATGGGAGAAGAAGAGTAGAGAGGCGATTAATCACGTCTCTACTTTTTTAATTCCCTTGCAACGGTGCATTCAAGATTTTCTCAATGCGATCGCGTGTTTCTAATAAGTGCGCTTTGGTGTATTCATCCTGGGAATTCACCATCTTAAGTTTCTCATCTAGTTGCTTAAGTTTATACCAAGCTAAAGTGCGAGCATCTTCTGGGACATATTCTTTTCGCAACACCATACCAGTCAAAATGTCCAGATATTCGCGCTGCAAGCCTCGCCGTAAACTGGCAATCTTCATTGGTTTACCTTTTGGTTTGATTACTTCTGTCCAGATACCTGACTGCAAAGTGTCAAATAGTTCTGGAAGAGTCAAGGCATTTTCTGGCTTCGTTTTGAGTTCAATATCTTTGAGACGAGAAAGGCGATCGCCTGAGAGTAAATCCCGCAACACGGCACTCTGCATGAACAGCACCAAATCATGAATTGGATAATCTAAACGACCAATTTGCGGAGAACTACCCCAATGTCGCCAACGAGAAGGTGCTAATTTGTTCAGTAGTTCTGGTGAAAAGCTCAAGGCATCTTCTGCAAATATATATTTTTGCAGTGTCTCTAAAGCTTGGCGTTGTTGTTCAACTGGTACTGCTTCAAAGGGTAATCGGCGTTGAACAACTGTACTAGAGGAGATATCGCTAGGGTGAATTCGATAGAAAGACTGTCCCCCGATGTATTTTGTGGTGTAATATATTTGCTGGAAATAGTTACCCAATACTGTACTAAAACGTTCACTTACATCGCTGAAACTCTCACCAGCTATTGGGTAACGCTGATCGAGACGTTGCCACATCACCCGTGAATTATTCAATTGCCACTGAGAATAAAGCAGTACATTACTGCTGTTATCCCAAGCATCAGCAGTTGGATCAAGGTCATACACATCTTCATCTGTGGAATAACTCAATTCTGGCTTTGAGGATTGTCCAGCAATTTCCTCTAAAATTGGTTTTTCCGCTATGGGAGTCGATGCTTGAATTGGTATGTAGCCGTACTTAATCGCCCATTCATCATAAGGCCCCACCATGCTGGGAAAATAATCTCCCTGTTTTGTCCCTTGAGGGGCAATATTTGGGGGAATGTAGTCCATTAAGGAAGTTGTCAGACCTTTAGTTTTGGTAATTTCCGTATTATTCATCTCCTCCGGTGGCAGCAGGGTACTACCACGGAAGTTATGGCGTAAACCAAGAGTATGTCCAACTTCGTGAGCGATGATTAAACGTAAATATTGATTGATATATTCTTTAATCTGGTCTGGAGTGGCTATGGTATCTGGCAGCAGTGACATTGCCAGTGAACCAAAGGCAAATTGGTTAGCAGCTTCCATGCCGTAGCATAAATCGTACTCACCCGCCATTTTAGATAAACGATTCAACAACTTTTGTTGCACTTGCATCTGCTGGGGTACACCGTTGTTTTTCGCATCTAAACCATTGGCGCAAAGTAAACGATTTTGCATCAAAGCTGATAAAGTAGTGCGATTTTGAGTGAGATTTTGGGTTTGGCTGGGTTGGACGATTTGGCGATACTCATTCTTGAGTGCGCGCACAAAGCTGGCATCTACGATAATGTCTGCATCCAAAATTTCTCCAGTCAAGGGGTTAACGCGGGATGGCCCCATCGCAAAATAACCATCGACTGTGTTGATCCAGCGAATGGTGTTGTAACGAATATCTGCTGGGTCCCATGTGGCATCATCTGGCATTTGGCGGACTTCAATTGCATCTTTGAATCCAGCTTTGAGAAAGGCTTTGTTCCACATCAAAACGCCTTCTTTCATAGCATCGCGGTACTCTAAGGGCACAGCATTATCAATCCAGAAGACAATTGGTTTTTTGGGTGAAGAAATTACTGCTTTCGGGTCTTGTTTTTCCAAACGCCAGCGATTGATGTAGCGGACAAAAGAATCGCCGCGATCGTCTTTGGATAAATCTTGGTAGGCGGTGATAAAATAGCCGATGCGATCGTCAGCCAGGCGCGATCGATAATTTTGATCGGGTAGTTGGGAAAGACTGTAATGGACGCGCAGGGTAAAGCCACGGCTGTCAGGTAGTGATCCAAAGCTTGGCACTTCACTCTCACTCGCACCGCCACCAGAGAAATTTAAAACTGACTCAATCTCTAAGTTTTGGGGAAAGGCTTTAGCATTACCAAAATATGACTGGTCTGTGCCTCCTGGTATTCCTAAACTTACAGATAAGCCAGCCAAGTCTGTAAGTAACAAATCTCCCAAGTCGATGAGAAGAGTTTTGCGTTCTGGATGAATGCTTTTAAGGGGAATGGTATAGAGAACAGAGTCACTAAACGATCGCGCCAACGATCGCACTTGAGGATCTCCCTCACGAGTGCGAAAATTCACATTACGAATGACAAAGCTTACTTTATCATCTACCCGTTGGAAATAAAACAAAAAATCTTGCAGAGGCATACCGCTGTAAATGCCTCGTTCGCCAATGCCTGATTCTAGCGTTGCCGTAGCTAGGTAATTTTTATTCAGTTGTTCTGGCTTAATTTCTAGATAAATTTTATTCTTTTCTTTATTGCGATAAAGGGTGAACAGTCCTCCTGACTTTTGAGTGTTTTTCACTACTTCATCAAACGGTTCTAGTTCTAACTCATCCTTTGTTGTTGGTGGTTTGTTAGAATTAGGCTTTTTATTAGGTTTTTCTGGGGGTTTGGCAACTTGCAAAAATGGTTGCTGTTCTGCTTTTTTAGGATCTTTTACTACCCAAATAAACGGTTGAGGCTGGGCGTGTTTATTTTGATTAACTACCCAAACTTGCCCTAACGGTAGCCTCTGTTTCTGGTGGATATTGACATTTTCTGGTGATAATGCTGAGATTTGAGTTGAAGAAGTTTCTGTCGTTAACTGACTATTAGATTTATTTCCACTTCTGGCTGTCACCACAGCTTTATGGTTGGCAGACAACTCTGTATCAACTCTGGTAATAGACACTGCCTTGGCACTAGCCGATGTTATTCCTAAAAATAAACCATGTAACAAAATCATATAAAAGCTTAATCTGTTCATTTTATCCATGCCCGATAACTATTACGTGATTAATTTTTAACTTTTACAAAGTTATGTAGCTTGCCTTCTGCCAATTATCTTCACTGCTTTATCTCAGTTCTCGTTTACGTGAGGTACACCCGTAGGGGCACGGCATGCCGTGCCCCTACACCTTGGGATATAACGTTGTACCGAATCTGAATGGGAACCGCTATATCTCAAGCAGCAAACTTTAGACTTCAATTTTAGTTGTTATTTTTCAGCTTTGTGGCATTGTTTTTCTCTAGATTTTTCCTAACAATTGCGTCTCTAAAAAACAGTAACTATTATTTCTACATTCTGACCCAGAAATATCATGGAATAAAAGTATAACAAATTAGCCAAAAAATGAAATAATTTTCATTTTTGAAATAATTTTTAAGCTGACACTTTTCAGAATTATCAACACAGTAATTTAAATGTAACAACAGACACAGAAATGTCAACATATTTATCTCAAGTCTGATAGGTGTTGAGAAATTATATGAGGGGTATAAGGTTGCAAGAGATGCCAAAGACCATATCTAGAGCAAATGTCTAATTATTAGCATAATGCGATCGCATCGCCTTTCTCTCCCTCCATGCCCTCTGCGGTTTGTCATTCTTCCTGCACCCATCAACCCGAAGTTTTACACTAAACTCTAAATAACCAGTAATTACACGAGTCCCAGCGAATGAACAAGCGTTTATTGCAAACCTGGCAGAAGTTTCGGCAATCCTTCTCAGTCGGAGAGAGTCTAAACACCACCGTTGACACTGGCAAAGCAGTTTTAGAAGCCGCAAAAACCTTTAAAGAACAAGGTGCCAGCCTAGAACTATTGAAACCTCTGTTACAAAATTCATCTTCACTGTTAGATGTGTTGTGTTCACCCTTAGCGCAGGTAGTGGGTGCGGGTTTGCCATTCGTGCCACTTGGAATTGCCTTGCTGAAGTTTTCCCGCGACATAACTAAACAAGATCCTTCTCTAGAAGACTGTGTATTTATAGTTAGTCAAGCTGCTTATTTGGAAAGTGTCAAAGAAATTTTATCTTTATATCCATCTATTAACTGGGGTGCCGAACCCAATATTAGTAAAGCATTAATCAAACAATTACAAAAACTCAATGATATTGAATTAGATTATCAAAGTGCCAGCAATGCTGTAGCCTGTTTCCACGAATCAGAATTAGCCACAGTATTTAATCAAGTTTTATTAGCGCGGTTAGCAGCAGCAAACATCCCCAACGCTAATGCTAATATTTTGACGCAACGAGTAGCTTGGAATACTCACCGCTACATAATGAAAGCTTGGATAGAATCAGGCGATGCTATCAAAAATATCATTCAACCTTCCTTTGGAGACTGGCAGAAAGAACAGCAAAAGTTCTCTAGCATTGATGAATACCTAAAAACTCATATTGCTAGCAAGCCTTTAGACTTCGTTTTTGATGAGAGTTTTTCATTTAAAGATATTTATGTACCTTTAAAAGCCAAAGCTGTAGATAAAAATGGAGAGATAGATGAAAATGTAGACTCTTTAGATTTAGAAACGTGGGCTAAGGAAAATCTGCTAAATCCAAATAACCTAGAACAAGTAATGTTTGTTCAAGGAGGCCCAGGACGCGGTAAAAGTGTCTTCTGTCGGATGTTTTCTGATTGGGTGCGGCAGCATTTGCATCCTATCTGGACACCAATTTTGATTCGGTTACGGGATCTAGACTCCTTTGAATCGCGTTTAGAAAACACTTTAGAAGCAGAACTGAAAATTAGTTTTATTCAAAACGATCAAAACTGGTTAACAAATAAAAATACCCATTTCTTGTTTATCCTTGATGGGTTTGATGAATTGCATATTGAAGCTAGAACCAACCTCAACCTAGAAGCATTTATCAAACAAGTCTCTGGATTTCAGAAGGAGTGTAAAGATTACCCCGATATGGGACATCGGGTATTAATTACTGGTAGGTCGATGTCTTTACAAGGTATTCCTCACTTGCCTCGCAATTTAGAGCGGGTGGAAATTGTCGAGATGGATGGAGAACTTCAACAAAAATGGTTAGACAAGTGGGAAGAATTACCAGCCAATAAAGGAAAAACCACAGCCTTTGGGGAGTTTTTGCAAGATGATAAATGTCCATCTGAGGTGCAAAAGTTAGCCCAAGAGCCGCTCTTACTTTATTTGTTAGCGGCAATGTATCGAGATGGAAAATTGGCAATTGATAAATTAGAGCAAGCAAACCGTAGTACAGCCAAAATTGTAATTTACCAGGAAGCTTTAAACTGGGTACTGACAAAACAGCGATCGCAAGCGGATGGGACTAATTTAAATATTGAGTTAACCCAACAGAAACCCGAAGATTTAAAACGTATTCTCACTGAAGCAGCTGTTTGTGTTGTGCAGTCGGGAGGCGAATTTGCTTCCATGTCAATGTTAGAAGCACGTTTACAAGACGACGAAGCAGCAAAAGCCTTAATTGAAAAAGCTAAAGAAAAACTGGGTAACGAAGCTCTCAAAACTGCTTTAGCTGCTTTTTACATTCGTCCTGCTGATAAACAAGAGGGTGGAGTTGAGTTTTTTCATAAGAGTTTTGGCGAATTTCTCTTTGCTGAACGCCTGAAAGCACGCATGAAAGCTTGGACACAATACTACGAAGCAGAAGACGGAAGACAATTAGTTATTCCCGAAGCCCAAATGAATTGGCAAATTTATGATTTGCTCGGTTTTGGCAGACTCACACCAGAAATTGTGGAATATTTGATGGGGTTGCTAACTGAAAATCAAGATTTGCCTTGGGAGCAGTTATTTAAACGCTTAGAAAAGTTTTATGTTAACTGGTGTAAGGGGAAATTTATTGACTCTGCGGAAGAAACTTTGGCTCAGAAAAAGCTGCGACAGTTGCAAAAGTATGGAATTAAAGAGCTAGGCCAGCGTCATGTAGATATTTATGCTGGGTTAAATGTGATGATTTTGCTTTTGGAGTTGCACCGCTATGCTCAAGGGCGAGATGATCTTAAACAACAAATTATTTTCTATCCGTCTGGTCAACCAGGAAAAGATTTTAGGACAACCCAACTGCTTCGCGTCATTAACTACAGTGATTGCTTTCAGCTTGAAACTTTTAATATTGTAGTTGGGCAATTCCTCAGCGGCGCAGACCTCAGCCGCGCAGACCTCGGCGGCGCATACCTCAGGGGCGCATACCTCAGCGGCGCATACCTCAGGGGCGCATACCTCAGGGGCGCATACCTCAGCGGCGCAGACCTCAGCCGCGCATACCTCAGGGGCGCAGACCTCAGGGGCGCATACCTCAGGGGCGCATACCTCAGCGGCGCAGACCTCGGCGGCGCAAACCTCAGGGGCGCAGACCTCAGCGGCGCAGACCTCAGCGACGCAGACCTCAGCGGCGCAAACCTCAGGGGCGCAGACCTCAGCGGCGCAGACCTCGGCGGCGCAGACCTCGGCGGCGCATACCTCAGCGGCGCATACCTCAGCGACGCAGACCTCAGCGACGCAGACCTCAGGGGCGCAAACCTCAGCGGCGCAGACCTCGGCGGCGCATACCTCAGCGGTAACTTTTTTAGAGATATCCGCTGGGATAAAAATACAAAATGGGATGATGTCAAAGGGCTGGATACAGCGAGGAATGTGCCAGAAGCCTTAAAGCAACAGTTGAGGCTGAGTTAAGAAGAGGTGGAAGCAAAGGAGCAGGGGAAAATCGCTAAGTAGGTAGACAAAAATATTTACTGTCATTGCGATTCTCTACGAGACGCTACCGCGATCGCTTCATTCGCAATGACGTTGTGTAATTGAGGGGATCTGAACACTAACTTCCGAGTTCCGAACACAATACGGTTCGGATAAGATTCGATCCCCCCAACCCCCCTTAAAAAGGGGGGCTAAGAATGGCTGCTCTATTTCCCCCTTTTTAAGGGGGACTAAGGGGGATCTTTAAGGACTATGCACCTTAACCGAACCGTATTAGTTCCGAACACCAACCGCCGAGTTCTGAACATGACTTTCCGAGTTCCGAACATGAACTTCCGAGTTCTGAACACGACTTTCCGAGTTCTGAACATGAACTTCCGAGTTCTGAACATGAACTTCCGAGTTCCGAACACGAACGACCGAGTTCCGAACACGAACGACCGAGCTTTGAACACGAACGACCGAGCTTTGAACACCAACTTCCGAGCTTTGAACACGAACGACCGAGCTTTGAACACGAACTTCCGAGCTTTGAACACGAAAGATGGTAATATTAGCTTGAGTAATGAGCAATAATACCTCAAAACCCGTTCTGAGGGTGCTAACTGCACATTAGAGGGCTATATCCCGCTTGCTAGAGTGTGAGTCATTCACGTAAAATATAATACCATTGTTGCGGCAGTTATCATGACCTCATCTGCGTCGTTTGACACATTAGAGTCTTTACAGGCGGATATCGCTGAATTGATTACTCGCTTACCGACATTAAAAAATCGGCAACTTATTCAGCAAGCACTTGCTACTATTGTTCGTCTAGCTGATACCGAAATTGAGCGTCTCGATTGGAAAATCTTGTCAGCTTCATTAACAGATATGGAGCGCGGTTTCCAACTCTTTTATGATTACCGACACGTTCGCAAAGTCACTATTTTTGGTTCGGCTCGCCTCGCATCTGATACACCAGAATACCAAATGGCGGTTGAGTTTGCTCGTGCTATTTCTCAACTAGGATTTATGGTGATGACTGGCGGTGGCGGTGGGATCATGCAAGCGGGTCAAGAAGGCGCTGGGCGAGAAAATTCCTTTGGATTAAACATTCAGTTACCCTTTGAGCAGCAAGCAAACCCGTTTATAGAGGGTGATCCTAAGCTCATTCACTTCAAATATTTCTTTACTCGTAAGCTGTTTCTCCTCAAAGAAAGTGATGCTGTCGCCTTGTTTGCTGGAGGCTTTGGCACTCAAGATGAAGCTTTTGAATGTATGACATTAAGCCAAACTGGTAAATTCGGCCCAGTACCTCTAGTTTTAATTGATCACCCTAATGGTGACTACTGGCGCTCTTGGAGCGAATACATTGATCAGCAACTCGTGCAGAAAGGTCTTGTCAGTCCTGAAGATCCGAGCCTTTACACGGTGACAGATAACCTGGATGTGGCTTGCGACGCTATCACCCGTTTTTACAAGGTTTATCACTCCTGTCGATATGTAGGCGATAGGTTAGTCATCCGCCTGAAGACAGATTTATCAGACGCTCAAGTAGAGCAACTCAATACTGATTTTAGCGACATTATTATTCAAGGACGCATTGAAAAAAGTCAGGCGTTACCTCAAGAAGCCCAAGATGAAACTGTTGGACTACCCCGTCTGCTTTTGTACTTCAATCAACGCGACTTGGGGCGCTTATATCAGATGATTGCCACAATTAACCAGATGGGTACTCCTTCACCAGAGGATGCAGCACATCCAGAAAGAAAGTAGAGTTTAGGGGTGGATTTTTCCACCCGCACCCCAATAAATACGATAAGTCAATTTAATAAGTCACATAGACTTTTGATCCCCCCAACCCCCCTTTTTAAGGGGGGCAAAAACTTCTCAAAGTCCCCCTTTTTAAGGGGGATTTAGGGGGATCTACGACGATTTTGGTTTTTTTAGAAGAGTTGTGTGTACACCGGAGCCTTAAAAAGGGGGAAATAGAGCCATTATTAGCCCCCCTTTTTAAGGGGGGTTGTGGGGATCTCCCTAAAAAACCCAATCTAAATACACCAGTTATTGAAACTCAATGCTGATCGGCATAAAAAAGCGTGTATATTGGCACAGGAAATAATATAAAACATCCTAAACAGACGTAGGGGAATAAAATATGCTGGAATTATTGGGTTCAGGTTTGGTTACGCTCTGGCTGGAAATGGCCGGCGTACAGTTCAAGCCTCAGGATGCGCTGGATGCTCTGACTTGGCAAAGTAGCCCTGGCTTGGTTCTTGCCCCTGATCCAAATCCAGCTGGGGCGACGACGGTGCAGACATATCTAAAAAAGCTCATAACATCAAAATTGGTGGCGCAAAATCTGGCTGAGAGTCAGGGAATTTGGATGCAGTCGGGGCCGATGCTGATGGCAAATCACCAAGGTACGACACCTCTGCCGGCTGCCTCTTTAACCAAAATTGCTACTTCATTAGTTGCTTTGAAAACTTGGGGGCCAAATTATCAATTTGATACTTTAGTAAGTGTCACTGGGACAGTTGTCAAAGGAGTTGTGCAGGGTGATTTGGTGATTACTGGCGGTGGTGATCCTTTGTTTGTTTGGGAAGAAGCGATCGCTCTTGGTAATACTCTCAATAAAATGGGCATTAAGCAGATAAAGGGAAATTTGATCATTACTGGCAATTTTGCCATGAATTTCCAACGTCAGCCGATGCTAGCAGGTCTGATACTCAAGCAAACTCTAAATTATGCAACTTGGGGTCGCCCTGCTGTTTACATCCACTCAATCATGCCCAAGGGAACACCCAAGCCGAAAGTCGTGATTGCAGGTGCGATCAAATTTGCGGCGCAACCAAACCCGCAACAAATCTTGTTACTACGTCATCGCTCGTTACCCTTGAAGCAACTAATCAAGGAAATGAATGTTTACAGTAACAACGAGATGGCAGAGATGCTGGCAGACTCAGTGGGGGGAGCAGCTGTAGTACAATCAACGGCTGCTCATCTTGCTAAGGTGCCACAAGTGGAAATCCAGTTAATCAATGGTTCTGGACTGGGGCCAGAAAATCGCATTTCCCCTAGAGCTGCTTGTGCTATGTTGATGGCTATTCAAGGCGAGGCATCTGCTCATCAACTGAATTTAGCTGACTTGTTCCCGATGTCTGGGTTTGATCGTCGAGGAACACTACACTCTAGACACATTCCCGCCGCGACTGTAATCAAAACTGGTACTCTCCGGGATGTAAGCGCTTTGGCGGGAGTGATGCCCACACGCGATCGCGGTTTGGTTTGGTTTGCTATTATCAACCGTGGGACAAATGTCGGCGGTTTCCGTACTGGACAAGATCAACTGTTGCAAAGTGTTGTAAAACAATTACAACTACCTGCAATTGTTCCTGCTACCCTCACTCCCCACTCAGCCATCAACTCTTTACCCCAGCTAGGCGCAGTTAGTCGCAATGATATCTTGTTCAAAAGTTAGTTTGTTGTCCGATTCACGTCTGGGCGCTCCAAATTCAAAAATAATTAAACATAATTGAGGGGCAATCTCCTTATATTTGCTTTGATGAATCCAAAACAATCATAAGGCGATCGCCCCTAAATGTATTGAGCGCTTTTAACACTCTTGAGATTAAGTTAATCCTCGGATCTCTGTGTCGCACATTAGCTTATTCAGCAGTAGCGAGTTCAGTACTACCGCGTGTCCGACGGCGTGTCAGGCTGTTGTACAGCATTACACCAATGGCCTTGATTAAATTGCCTTCCAATTCCTCAAACAGCTTCATGTTCGTACCAAAGGCGGCGTTAGCTTCATCAACTATGCGATCGCTGGTAGCATCATCAAGGGGTAGTTCATCCAAAGTTTGACGATATTTCGCTTTGAATGCCTTCTCATCGGAAATCTCTGGAAACTCATAAAAGGCTGTTCCTTGCCCATCAGACAAATTCATTGCTGTTACAGCAATATTTTTGAGAATTTGTCCCCCAGATAAATCACCCAGGTAACGAGTATACGAATGTGCGATTAACAGTTCTGGTGCTGTTTCAGATATTTCTCGGATGCGCTGTACATAAGCTTTACCTGCGGGAGATAGTTGGATTTGCTCTCTCCAATTAGCCCCAAAGTAATAACCCAAGTCTTGCTCTAGGGTATGTTTACGGTTTAGTTGGGGAAAGTTAATTTTAGAAATAATTGGGTGCTGACGGTGCTTTTCCATCTCTTCTTCCATCGCTGAGTAAACGAAGTAGAAGTTAGCAACTAATTTGCGGTAAGAGTTTTTCTCGACGACTCCTCTTAAAAAGCACTTAACAAAACCGACATTTTCTGCCATTGTGTGGGCTTTTTTAGTGCCTACACGTAATTTGGCTGCTAAATTGCTGCTCATGCTAAATTTCTCAACTTCAAAAAATCAACTGCCGAAGTTTTAATTTACTAACGGCTAAAAAAGCCATTAAACCGTTACCTTAAAACTATTTGATGAGAATTTATATTAAAATTTTTTAAGCTGCTCGGATGATTTTGTAGTTTTTTACACAGCAACAAGGCTAAACGAATTGAACTTTTAGATTCCGATGTCTTGATTAAAAGGAATAATTAGCTAAAATGTGGAGACTTTACTGATCAAGTAAAAATAAATACTGACTTTATTAAAAATTCACAATTCAAGAGGCAATTTTTAAGTATTATTACTTAATATTGGCTTGATCAGAATGAATTTCTTAAGAAAAAAAGCATGACGAAATTGCTGAATAGAGTTTTAAGTGCTATTTTTCAGTGTGATTGTGTGGAGTATTTAAACTTATGGTTTCATCTATAACTCGGATATCAGACATTCCCGGGGGTTCTGCTTCCGAAGCTGATGGATTGGACAAAGGAATTGAGAGCAGTTTTGCCTTTAATTTAATCCCACTACCAGCAAATCCCTTATTTGGTACTGACGGGATTCGCGGACGAGTCGGAGAATTACTAAGTGCACCTTTAGCATTACAAGTTGGTTTTTGGACGGGGATTGTTTTACGTAACCATGCTACTCAAGTAGGTCCAGTCATTCTCGGACAGGACTCTCGAAACTCCAGCGATATGCTAGCAATGGCTTTGAGTGCAGGGTTAACAGCAGCAGGGTTAGAGGTCTGGTATTTGGGATTATGTCCCACTCCTGGCATTTCCTATGTCACCAGCATCAGTGATGCTATAGGCGGAGTGATGATTTCTGCTAGCCACAATCCGCCAGAAGACAATGGTATTAAGGTTTTTGGTGCCGATGGTGGGAAGTTGCCGCAAGTATTACAGGCAGAAATTGAAGCCGGACTGCGTGGCAAAATATCACCGATTGCTAGAGTCAGTAATTGCGGACGGCATTACTCACGTTTTGAGTTAGTGGAGGATTATAGCTCGGCGTTAAAAAAACCCCTGAACAGTGCGCTAAATCTTCAAGGAATGAAGATTGTTTTAGACTTGGCATGGGGAGCAGCAGTCGGGTTAGCACCATCAGTATTTACACAGATGGGAGCAGAGGTAATCTGCTTGCATAACGAAGCGGATGGCGATCGCATTAATGTTAACTGCGGTTCCACTCATTTAGATATTCTTGCAGCAACAGTACAAGAACACAACGCTGATTTAGGCTTTGCCTTTGATGGCGATGCTGATCGCGTTTTAGCTGTAGATAATATTGGCCGGCAAGTTAACGGCGATTACATTCTCTATCTGTGGGGACGCAAGTTACAACAAAACCAACAGTTGCCGGATAACTTAATTGTATCTACTGTCATGGCCAACTTAGGTTTTGAGAAAGCTTGGCAACAAATTGGCGGCAAATTAATTCGTACCGCAGTCGGCGACCAATATGTGCAAGCCGAAATGGTGCGGACTGGGGGAATGCTCGGCGGCGAACAATCAGGTCATATTCTTTGCCGTCATTATGCCGTGACTGGAGATGGTTTATTAACAGCCTTACACGTAGCAGCTTTGGTAAAAGAGGCGGGTGTTTCCTTAGCGGAATTGGTAGATCAGAGCTTCCAAACTTATCCACAATTGTTGCGGAACGTGCGAGTTATGGATCGCGATCGCCGTTTAGGATGGAAAGATTGCCAACCTCTCCAAGAAGCGATCGCACTTGCTGAAGTTGCAATGGGTGATTCCGGCAGAATTTTGGTTCGCGCCTCTGGTACAGAACCAGTAATCAGGGTGATGGTAGAAGCCGCCGATGCCGAACTTGCAAACTACTGGACAAATGAATTAGTCTCAAAAGTTCAGCAACATTTGATGGACTAATACCAATTCTTTGGAAAACTGCACAAAATCAAGTTTGGTGAAACAAGGGGCTTAAGCCCCTTTTCTATGCAACCTCACAGATAATTGGTATAAGTATGCATTGTTATTAATTAGGGTCAAAAATCTGAATTATAGAGGATGTTTATAAAGTCTGATTTAGAAGCATGGTTAAATCAGCAGGAAAGCGATTAACTTTAGATAATTAATATTATTTCAATCCCTAATAGGGATTTTGATGAATTGCAATGCGGTTAGATTTCGCTAGGCTCAAAAAATCTTTTGACATCCCGTATCAATTAGTCCTATGCTAAAAACTTATTACCAACTGAAGTATTTTTTTATCTTAGATGTAAAATGTTTGATTACTCTAGTTTCCCTTTAGCTGCCTATCTCAATATCTCTTCGCCAAGAGCAGCTTGTTTATAAGTGTTATCTGCTCAAAAATTAGCAGATTTAGAAGGATCTCCATTAGATTTTTCTAATATAACTGATTTAGAAGCATGGTTAAATCAGCAGGAAAGCGATTGACTTTAGATAATTAATATTATTTCAATCCCTAATAGGGATTTTGATGAATTGCAATGCGGTTAGATTTCGCCAGGCTCAAAAATCTTTTGACATCCCGTATCAATTAGGCCTATGCTAAAAACTTCTTACCAACTGAAGTATTTTTTTATCTTGGGTGTAAAATGTTTGATTACTCTAGTCCCGCTTTAGCCGCTTATGTCAATATCTCTTCACCAAGAGCAGCTTGCACCAACGGCAGTAAAGTTGCGATCATCAATGCTGAAGGGGTATGGGAAGTAGAAGAGAATGGGACAAAAAAACTAATTCCAAACTCTTCTCATGATGCCCGTGACTGTGCAGTAATTGACGGCAAGACCTATGTTCTCGCTGTCCCAACAGGGTTAGTAAAATTAAGTACTGACGGAGCTATCCAAAAGATAGTTACCAACATAGCCAATTCAAGAACGCGAGTCAAGTTTCTAGAGGGGCTCGTCATTCAACAGTCCGCAAATACTTTATCAATATATGACACCAGCCTCAACTTCAAAGCCAAAAATACTTATGGCGTGACGGAGGTAATGGATTTTGAGTACAAAAACAACTATCTCTACATTAGTGGTTTTCAACAACAAAAACGGGCAGGTATTCCCGTCCAAATAGCTTTTCTTTACCGAATGGGTTTCAATGGCACAAAGTTATTCAATCTGCCAAATTTGCCAGGAGACAACCAAGGTAAGCTTTGGGGTTATGGTGCAGGTAGCCTTGCTGATAACATGGCAGATACCCGATTAAATCGCCTACATATTTTTGGTAATAAACTTTATGTACTCGGCTCAGTTTATGGTGGCAATTCAATTTTTAGATGGAATGGTAAAAATTTAATAACCCAAACGTTGATTACTACCGATAAGTATACCAATGCTGCCCAGACGCGCGATGAAACAAAGGTATATACAGGAGTTGTTGATCTTACTAAGTTTAGTGTCGAGCGTGGACAGCTAGCTTTTCCAAGACTTCCTTCATCTGCTGGGTTAGGTGACGGAAGCGCTAATTTCCCTAAAACCATTTATTCTAATGGCACTAGTATTTTTGTGGGTTCCTCTGCTGCTTACGCAATTCCCAATAGAGATAGCCAACTTTTCTTAGGTAAACCCATCCCGGCTTACCGTGGCGATGCAAGTTTTTTGGTTGTTCCTAATAATCTGAATACTCGGCAAGCTTGGGTTACTCCTGGCAATGGTGAAGTATTGCTCTTTACCGATAAATTTGCAGTACTTAAAACAGGTAATATAAATGACTTGGCTACAAATTCAGGAACTACCCAATTCTTGCCAACAAATACGTATTTTGTTAAGTTTTAAAAAAGCTATTTGTTCTTAGGCGTTAGCTTTAAAAACCTCCAAGCATTCAAGGTGGAGGTTTTTTTAAGTAATTGTTTCTATTCAACTGGAACTACTACAGTTTTTTTGTTTTAGGATGTATTTCCTAGTCCCGGCATCAGACAACTGTTTCGATCCCTAATAGGGATTTTGATGAATTGCAATCGCTTGATCGGATTGATAATGCTGTACTGGGATGTTTCAATCCCTAAGAGGTTGTTTGAAAAATGCAAAGGGTTTCTTTTGCTGCCATAATTTTTGACTACGATGGAACTCTGTGCGATAGTAGCGATCGCTTTAGTAGCCTTAGTAGCAAGATGACCAAATCCTTTATGCTGTAATACTTGTAGCTATTTTAGATAAACGACATTAATTTGTTAAGACGACAAACAATTCGTTAATCGACAATCACTTTCTAAATTTTACCTTGTAGAGCAATTCATCTTTAATCCGGTTGAGAATTGAAGTCTCATCCAGGTTTGCCAAAATCCGATTAATCACCGCTTTCGGGCCATCAGGCCCCCAAGTCGCGCCATTGGCTAAATAAACTTTGGTAACTTGTCCAATACCGTAAGAAGAAACACCAGCTACTCCCGCTTGGGTGATTGCCACTGATATATAAGGAGCAAGGGTGGCACCTGCGGTAGCTGTTGCAGAGATCCCAAGTAAAGTTTTTAATCCACTCAAACCTAAATTTGCTAACAATTCACTAGCACCGATGCCGCCCATACTCAGGGCGATTTTTTGCAGCAATTGTACAGCCCCGGCTTCGGTCATGGAGAAGCCATAGAGCTTAGATAAACCCAAAATCAGAGCAATATCAATGACTACGCTACTCAGAATATCTACCACAGTTAGGGGATTGAGTGCGATCGCTAATGCCTTAGTCATCACAGCTTTCCAAATCAACTGATTGGCATTCTGTTCCCGAATCATCACTTTTCGCTCAACCAATTGCTCATTGACAATATCGGCATAAAGCATGGTATTAAGAGCAACCAAGGCTTTACCCTCACGGTGTAAAATCTCCAAAATTTTCAGCTTGAGTTCGTCAACTTTCGCATTACCTGTACGCAACTGTATGCCCCTAGTACCATCAGGGCGATGAATCGCCGTCTTCACCAATGGCGATGCCGCAGCCATGACAATTTCTAGGGGTGTGAGCAATTCCCGCACCCTTTCATCCCGGATTTTCTGGTAAACTGCCATCCGGTCTGCTTCTGGATACTGGTCTACTTTGTTAAACACCAAAATGATCGGTTTACCTGCTTCCCGTAACTGAGAAAGGGCGATGTATTCTAGCTTCGTCATATCGCCAGAGATCACAAACAAAATCAAATCCGCAAGTTTTGCAATCTGTTCAGCTAACGCGGCACGGGTTGCACCATCTACTTCGTCTAACCCAGGAGTGTCAATTAATTCCACCTGCGATTGACCTACACCAGGGAGAGTGACTCGCAAAGCCCGTTCAGTTTTTCCAATTGCTTCCTCACTAATACTCCAATTAACTCTTTGTGCAGCACGGGTAACACCATGCAGCGGCCCAGTTTCAAATACTGTTTGCCCAACCAAAGCATTAAGTAGAGAAGACTTACCACGTCCCACCATGCCAAAAGCCGCAATCTGTACCACCATGCCGTCTAATTTTCCCAGCATGGTTTCCAAATCAGCAATTTCCGTCTCCAACCCGGTTTTTTCTTGGGAAGTGAGGTCGAGATTGCTTACCAAGTTTCGTAGCGCCGTTTGTGCTTGTTTATAATTCAGTTCCGTCTGAATGTCTTCAAAACTGAAAATAGCACTATCCAGTTCTTCCTCCCAGCTGAGAGAATTTGCATCAGTGTTGGCGGAATCGCTTTGATGAGGTTCAGGCACGGGCAATGTCGAAGTCATATCAATTTGAGATTTGGGATTTATTTAGATTAGCCCCGTCTCTTATCCTAGTTATTTTTAACAGGGGTTTGTGGAGATAAGAGAGCTAAAAGACTCGTTAATGGAGCTAAAAGACTCATTAATGGAGCTAAAAGACTCATTAACGGAGCTAAAAGACTCATTAATGGAGCTAAAAGACTCATTAATGGAGCTAAAAGACTCATTAACGGAGCTAAAAGACTCATTAATGGAGCTAAAAGACTCATTGATGGAGCTAAAAGACTCATTCTCAATGCTTAATGCCCCAATGCCCAACTATGTAGACTAATGACTTACAAAAAGTCATAAACTAAAAAATGCATCTAAATAGCGCGTTAGGATCTTGACTAAATTACCTGTGCGAAAAATCATTATTGCCGGCAACTGGAAAATGCACAAAACCCAGGCAGAAACCCAGGAGTTTTTACAAGGATTTCTGCCCCATTTAGAGGAAACGCCCCAGGGGCGAGAAGTGATATTGTGCCCTCCGTTCACTGATTTAAGTATTTTGTCCAAGAGTTTGCACGGTAGCCTCATCCAATTGGGGGCGCAAAATGTCCACTGGGAAGAATATGGAGCCTATACGGGTGAGGTTTCTGGCCCAATGCTGACAGAAAGTGGTGTGCGCTTTGTGATTGTCGGTCATAGCGAACGACGGCAATTCTTTTGTGAAACGGACGCAACTGTTAATCTGCGTCTCAAAGCGGCTCAAAGGTATGGTTTGACACCAATTCTTTGTGTAGGCGAAACTAAACAACAACGAGATGCAAGAAAAACTGAATCACTGATTATCACTCAACTAGAAAAAGGTTTAGTGGATGTTGATCAGAATAATTTGATAATTGCCTATGAACCAATTTGGGCGATTGGCACTGGTGATACTTGTGAAGCAGCAGAAGCTAATCGAATAATTGGCTTAATTCGTAACCAGTTGAGTAATCAAAATGTATCAATTCAATATGGCGGCTCAGTTAAGCCGAATAATATTGATGAGATCATGGCTCAATCAGAAATTGATGGTGCTTTAGTGGGAGGAGCAAGTCTCGAACCAGAGAGTTTTGCTCGGATTGTGAATTTTAAGTCACTGTGATGTGCCTTTTTCTCGTTCCCATGCTCTGCATGGGAATGCCTAATGTAGATTTATGCCAAGTAACTTGATAATTCGGGGGCGCTGTTTCGAGTGGGGACAGCGAACTTATTTGATGGGTATTTTGAATGTAACGCCTGATAGTTTTAGTGATGGGGGTGAGTTTAATACTACGTCTGCTGCTTTAGCACAGGCGCAAGCACTGGTAGCTGCTGGTGCTGACATTATCGATGTGGGCGGTCAATCAACTCGACCAGAGGCAAAGGAAATAACTCTGGCGGAGGAACTTGACCGAGTGCTATCAGTATTACAGGTGCTTAGATCGGAAATTTCAGTTCCGATTTCTGTAGATACTACCCGTGCTGCTGTAGCAAGGGCATCTATCGAAGTTGGAGCAGATATTATTAATGATATTTCTGGCGGCAGCTTTGACTCAGAGATGTTGCCGACAGTGGCAGAGTTAGATGTGCCGATTATTTTAATGCACATCCGAGGAACACCACAGACAATGCAACAACAGACTGATTATGAAGATTTGCTCAAAGAGATTTATAGTTTTTTAGCTCGGCAAATTGGGTTAGCAACTGCTGCGGGCATTGACCTGGATAAAATTATTATTGATCCTGGTATTGGTTTTGCTAAGAACTATGAGCAAAATTTAGAAATTTTTCGCGGCTTGCGATCGCTCGTAGCACTCAACTGTCCTATCTTGGTAGGAGCATCCCGTAAAAGTTTCATTGGTCGCATTTTAAATCAACCAGATCCCAAAGCCCGAGTTTGGGGAACGGCAGCAGCTTGTTGTGCTGCTATTTTTAATGGCGCTGATATCCTCCGAGTCCACGATGTTCAAGAAATGCGCGATGTTTCACTAGTAGCCGATGCAATATTCCGACCCGCCAGACAGCGTGACTGTTAAGTATTGCCATTTTCGGGTTTTTTACCGTTACCTTCTTTAACCATCGACTCGGCAATTAACTCCTGAAACATTTCAGTTGAGTTGGCTGGGTCTACAAAGACAATTTTGGCATTATTGCTCTCGCCGAGTTTTTGACTGGCATCTACATAATCTTGAGCTACAAGATACCGCAGAATGCCCCTACTTTCGGGATTAGAACGCAATGCTTGAGAAATTATCTCCACTGATCTCATAGTTCCTTCTGCTTTCCGAATAGCAGCTTCTTTTTGCCCTTCGGCTTCGGTAATCAGCGCCCGTTTTTTGATTTCAGCAGCTTGCTCCTCTTCTCTTGACTTTCGCACACTCTCAGGTAGTGTAATATTCTGAAGATCCAACCGGAGAATCTCAACTCCCCAACCCGCCGTTATATTGTTTAACTGGTCTGAGATAGCTGAGTGCATCTCTGCTCTAGAAACATTGGTCTGCTCAAGGGTGTTCTGGGCAATGATTTCTCTGAGGGTGGTTGTAGTCAGGTTTATCAGCGCTGCTTGGAGATCTTCAATAGCGTAAAAGCTTTTCTCAATATCTCTAAGACGCCAGTACACAACACCATCGACTTCCAGGTTAATGTTATCTTTGGTGATCACATTCTGAGGCTTGATGTCTAAAATTTGCTCTCGCGTAGTATCTTCCATCACAATCTGATCGACAAAAGGAACAATAAAGTTCAGTCCCGGCTTAAGTTTCCGATGATACCGACCTAAGCGTTCAACTAGGGCTTCATTACCTTGATTAATCAGTTTTGCAGAACCTAAGGCATAACCTATAAGCACTAAAACTATAAAAATGATTGGCTCCATATATACTCCTATTCAGCTTTGGGGAGAATTTAGTGTCAAGGATATGCTACTAGCTTGTCATATCTTTGATTTTAATGTTTTGAGTCGCTGCGGGTCTTGTACATATTCTGTAAGTAGAATTGTTTTGCAGAATGCGATCGCTATTAAAGCACCTTGATAACACGCTGGCAAGGACTACTTGATGTAATCAACATTACTTGTACTGACACCTTCAGACAGCCGAGGTTTTAATTCAATATATTTACTTAGTTTTGTCCAAATAAATGTAAAATTTAGCAGGGGTTTAAAAACCCCACTACGATCCAGGGCAAACGCACCTTATTTTCTAATAAAAACTAATTCGTAATGCTGGAATTTTCTCATTATGCGAATCATTGCCCGCAGCACGTTACGAAAGTTTTGGGAATCATATCCCGATGCCGAACAGCCATTAAAGGCTTGGTTTGATGAAGCATCTCGTGCAGAATGGGATAGTCCGGCAAATATCAAAAGCATTTATCGCAATGCCAGTATTATTGCTAATAACCGTGTTGTTTTTAATATAAAAGGCAATGATTACCGCTTAATTGTTCACGTTCGTTATAATATCGGAATTATTTTTATTCGTTTTATTGGAACCCATAAAGAATACGATAACGTAGATGCAACAGGTATTTGAGGCAGTAATATCTATGCTTGAACACCGTCCAATCCGCACCGAAGCTGATTATCGTGCTGCGCTTGCTGAAATTGAAAGATTGTTTGATGCGGAACTAAACACATCAGAGTCCGACCGTTTAGAAGTTTTAACTACGCTTGTGGAAGCATACGAGCAAAGGCATTACCCAATCGAAGCACCAGATCCTATCGAAGCAATCTTATATTATCTCGAATCCCGTGGGTTATCTGTAGATGAATTAGGTTCTGTTATTGGCAGTAAAGCAGAAGTTGCCGACATTTTGCATCGCAAGCAAGCGTTAACGTTGGAGATGATTCGGGGTTTGCATAAACAATTGGGGATTCCGGCACAGATTTTGATTCAACCATACCCTTTAATGCAAAATTCAGCTTGATGGTGATTTAACCGTGGTGGAGTTATTTTACAGCCAACTAGCTTATGGAATTTCATAATTGCTTTTGCAGCATTAGCATCTGGATATAAATTACTAAATGAGGGCAGGATAAACTTTTAAAATATGTAAATATAATAGTATTTTCTCATTTCTGGTAGTAGCCAAGACTATATTTTTTGCCAGTTAATAGTATAATTATGAAAATTTAGTATTATAATTTTTCCATATTCTCTACTGCCGCTGAGAGTGCATTAGAACACTTAGATTAACTTGTAGCTAAGTGCAATTTTACAACTCAGAAGCATACATAACCCGCCTTAACTGGACGATTAACCTCTTAACCTAACTTTAGCTTAGGGGGGTTTTACTAAGTTTGAGGCTGATATTACAATGGAAACTATTGATAATGAGGAAAAGCCAAGAATGACTCAGGTGCTTCTAGGAGAGAACGAAGGAATAGACTCAGCTTTGCGTCGGTTTAAACGCCAGGTTTCCAATGCTGGTATATTAGCCGATGTAAGGTATCATCGGCACTTTGAAACACCGATAGAAAAACGCAAACGTAAGGCAGTGGCAGCTAGACGCAAAAGAACTTTTAAATAAACCTATTTGGCTTGGAACTGGCGTTGCTTTATTTAATAACCTTAAACGGGGAACCGGAATCAAAGTCCCCCTTCTTTAAGGGGGATTTAGGGGGATCTAGAACGTTTTGCTACCTACAATAGGACTTTTCAAACAACCTTTAAGACTCAGAATTATTAATGGTGCGGCTATTACAAAGATTCATCGCCTTTTCTACTCCCTGCTTAAGGCTTAGTTCTATACACTCAACTACGAACTGAAGTACAAGAGACATCAGCTGATTTTCCGCAACAGAAAATCGCCCCAGGACATGGGAGATAGTATCTGAATCATCATTATTAGCTGCACCTTTGGGTTTACCAATACCGATTCGCAACCGGGGAAAATCTTGACCGCTAAGATGTGCGATCGCACTTTTCATGCCGTTATGTCCCCCAGCCGAACCAGACAAGCGTAGACGAGTTTTTCCTAAAGGCAAATCCATATCGTCATAAATCACCAGCACCGACTCAGGCGGCAATTTATACCAACTTGTCACCGCTTGGATTGCTTGTCCTGAGCGATTCATATAAGTCAACGGTTTTAGCAAGCGAATCTTACCTCCACCTGATGCCATACCCTCGCCATACTCTCCCTGAAACTTGCGATTTTCCGCTAAGGGAATGCGCCAAGAACGGGAGAGAGTTTCTACAGCAGCAAAGCCGATATTATGGCGTGTTTGGTCGTATTTGCTTTCTGGATTCCCCAACCCGACAATTAGCTGGGGAATCACCAAAGCTGGTTGCGTAACACCTTCTGTCATTTTGCCTAAAATAAATCTATATGCAGCACTCTCCTAGCTAGTAGTCTGCTAAAACAACCTTGATGAGTGAATAAGTTTGTAGTCAGGACTTTAGTCCTTGATTTTAGTGCTAAAGCGCTCACTACAAACCCAGCAAACTTAGCTTGTCAGACTACTAGGTTGGGAAGAGCTAGCGGTATCATGTTCAGATTCAGCAGGCTCGATTTGCTTAGGTTCCAATTCAGCAGTAGTCTTTACAGTTTCTTCTAACTGTTCTACTTCTTTTTGAAACTCGTTTTGAAAATCCTTGGAAGCTTCTTGGAAACTACGAATTGTTTTGCCCACACTCCGACCAATTTCTGGCAGCTTCTTTGGGCCAAAGATTAACAATGCCACTACCATAATTACACCCATTTCCGGCAGACCGATACCAAATATATTCATTTTTGTCTCCTGTAAACTCTAAAACCACTACAATACAAAAATTCACATACTATATAGTCTACTCAATAGTCAGTGTGTACTGACTATTGACAAAAAAACCCGGAAGAGCCGGGTGTAACTTAACTTGTTATCCAAACTTGATAGCTCTGTATCCGTTAACGCCCTACAGTCCGCCAATCGACAAGTACATCCTGAATCAACAGTGATTGATTGTAAAGTTGCAGAATAATCAGCAGAAACACGAAAAATAGCAAAATAAAAACAGCCATCACAGGGGTAGTACCCCAACCTGGAGACACTTTCCCATACTCAGAATTGAGGGGTTTCAGGATATCTCCCAACCAAGTCCTTTGCGCCATAGTTCACCTAACATTACTTGCCAAAGCTTTTTTTAATCTTCTGTAATATTCTATAAGAATAGCACTTATAATCTATACCTCAATTATGGAACCCGCAATAGTTCTTAGCATTTCTGTGGCTGTCATGGTGGTTGCCATCACCGTACTGTCGATTTATACCTCCTTTGGCCCTCCTAGCAAGCAATTGAACGATCCTTATGATGACCATGAAGACTAAAAGAGACGCGATTAATCGCTTGTAGAGACGCGATTAATCGCGTCTCCCAGTTAAGGATTAGTCGCTGGTATCACCTTGAAACTGGCGATTTTCCAGGGTGGTATCGTCAAGATTTGTTGCCCAGATGAGAATTCAGTAGTTGAGGAACGCTCCAACAAATCTACCGTGTCTCCTAGACTCAACCCTAAATCACTTTGTAAAGATAGCTTGGCTGTGTCTCCGTGACATTCATAACACCGCAGAATCAACTGTTGCGGATCATCTTCAGATGGTTTCAAGGCCATCAAGATTAAATTTTCGGCTGATAAATTCAGGAAACTCGCCCTGTCAAGAGTGCTGTTAGCGGTAGCGGAGCCTTTAGCCTGTGTACAGTTGTAACTACTAAGTGAGTTGACTATTACTTGTAAAGGTGTATTCAATTCATAGCCACGTCGTACCGTCTGGGCTGATTCCCAGCGATCGCCGTGGGGATACAATGTATATGTAAATTCGTGAAAGCCTCTGTCAGCGTCTATATCTGGCCAAGTAGAACTTCGTAGCAGTGTCAGGCGGAGTTGATTTGGTTTGCTGTCATAACCATATTTAGAATCATTCAGCAAGCTGACACCATATAAACCCTCCTTTATCTCCCCAGTTAAATCAGCCCAACGTAAGGCGGGGACTTCCCATTTTGCTTGTTCTGCGGGTGTTAGGGGTTTAGTTGAACGGCGAATAGCGCCGCAGGGAATTTCATAGGTAGCAAAATCTGCTTCGACATTCAAAGGAAAAGCAGCTTTCACTAATACATGATTTTCTTGCCAATTGACGGTGGTGGCGATATTCAGCAGAGGTGAACCAGCTTGGAGAATATAATCTTGGCAAAATTCCGATTCACCCAACTGACGCACCACACGCACACGACTTTGCACTGTACCTTGTTCTAGCCACTGAATAGATTGAAGATTTGTTGAGGGTAAGGGATGATCAGCATAATTGGGATCAATATTCCAAGCATCCCAATATTGACCACTATCTTTAAAAGCTTGTAGTTGATTTCCTGCGCCACTCAAAACTTCCCGTTGATAAGTTTTGTCAAAAATACTTGATAAATCTCCAGTGTCAGGATCTATCACAACTCGCAAGAATTCATTTTCTAAAATCCAGTCTGGGAGGATTGGGGAGTGGGTAGAGACGCGATTAATCGCGTCTCTACTGGGAGATGAGGGGGAAAGCCAAAATATGCGGTAGCCTACGGGTGGAATTTCGGCGGCGAGAAATAGTAGCGTTGATTGTGCAGATAATTGGGAGATAAGCTGTTTTCCAGAAGTATCGTAAATCTGCCATTCTTGGGTAGTTGTTGGTGGCGTGGGTAAGGCTATAGAGACTACCTCGGAACGCTGCCAATTGAGAGAATTGAACACGAAAATAGGCAAACTATCGGATTTTGGTGGTTCTGATCGGGTAATATGAGATGCGATCGCTAAAAGTGATGACTGTAATATCTTCGTTCCTATTTGTTCCACTTGCTGCCATTGCGGTAGCGCATCCAGATAAACTTGGCTAATTGAAGAACCAGGTAAAATATCGTGAAACTGTTGAAATAACACCAGTTTCCAAGCTGCTTCGATTTCTTCTTTGGGATATGTCAGACCACAACTGATATTTGCTAAAGTTGCAAATAGTTCAGCTTCATACAATAAAATTTCACAACGACGATTCCAGCGTTTTTGATCTGCGTGGGTAGTATAGCAACCGCGATGGAATTCTAAGTATAGTTCGTCATTCCAGATGGGGAAGGATGGGGGAGAATCCTGTCCAGACGCGGTGAATCGCGTCTCTACGATTTGCTGTAAATATTTTTCAGCCGTCGTAAATTCCAAATCTGGGAAGAAAGGCGACTTTTGCCAGCGTTGGGCGGTTTCTAACATATCACGAGTGGGACCGCCGCCGTGGTCGCCGACACCGGGAAGCCAAAGGGATTGTAGTAAACCAGTTTGGGATTGCCATTCAAGAGCAGATGATGCCATTTTAACCGGGTCAATGGTTTCACCGATGGGTGCAGACATCAAACTAAAGATTTCACTGCCGTCAGGCGATCGCCACCAAAAAGCCCCATAATCAAACTTAGTAGTATCATTCCAGCGTAACTTCTGCGTGACAAAATACTCAATTCCGGCATTAGCGAAAAACTGCGGTAAAGTTGCACAAAAACCAAAAGAATCTGGAACCCACACCACAGTAGAAAGCTTGCCAAATTTCTCCTGTATATATCGCTGGCCGTACAATAACTGACGAACGATTGATTCACCAGCAATCAAATTAAGTTCCGGTTCCACCCACATTCCACCGACAACTTCCCAGCGTCCAGCGGCTACCTGTGCTTGAATCGCCTCAAACAAATCCGGGCGATGTTCCTCAATCCAAGCATAAAGTGCGGGAGTCGAATGACAGAAAATTAACTCAGGAAAATCTTCTTGCAACTTCAGAACCGACTCAAAAGTGTTTTGCGCCGCATTCCAAGTTTCACTCACAGGCCATAACCATGCTAAATCCAAGTGAGCATGACCCAACAGGAAAATTTTAGATTTTTGATCCCCCTTCAAAAGGGGGGCTAAGATGTCCGATTTAATTAAGTTTCGGCGTAGCGACAAAAACGACTTTACCAACTCTCCCTTCTCTTCCTCCGTGTCCTCTGCGCCTCTGCGGTTCGTAACCTCCCCCACCATCGCCGCCAAAACATCCAACCTCTCCGGCGCAAATTTTTCCAAATAAAGTTGCACTACAGCTAACTCATCAGCCACAAAACCCGGATCAGGATTATTATTATCAATAGACTCATAAAATAAAAGCGATCGCACTAAAGCACCATCACAATGTCCCGGACTCACTAACCGCAAAGCCACAATAAACTCTTCCCCTGGCGTTACCCCCTGACTGAGAAGCACTCTCGGCGAACAGTCAAATAAATCACCCTCCACCACCAACTCCCCATTTACATAAATCTCAGCAGAATTTGCCCACCAAACCAGCGCCAGCCGCAAAGATAACCCAGCTAAAGGATAACCGTGTAAATCTTGGGGAACCACCAATTTTTGCACTAGCCATAACACTTTTTCCCCACCTGTCCAAGCAATATATTCTTTAGCATCTAACTGAACAGGTTGCCAACGAGACAAATCAGCAGCTACAACATCAGTAATAATTAAGTCAGATTCCTGGTGTAGCCAAGTAGACTGAAGATTAACTTGACAAAAAGAGCGCAGTTGCTCAATCGCTTGTAAGATGAATTTGGCATCGGATTGAGAGACAGTCGGTGTCATATTTTCGCTAAAATGAGGTGTTAATCGTTTTTATTGTTTGGCGCGAGTCTCACAACTCAACAAGACTTGAACTAAAAAATTATTATTATGTCTTCTGGTTCCTCTGGTCGTTATCAAAGCAGACTATTTAACTTTGTCCATCAGCAATCTCGGCGGGTGACAGAACAATGGGAACACACCTTTCGGCATTTGGAAGTTGCCACCAAGTGGGGTGTCGAGGTACTACTTTACCCAGTGTATCTACTGTTTCATTCATCGGAATCATCTGGGAAAACCCTATACACCAAAGAACCACAAACTAGACTAAAGTTACAACCAAATGATATCGATTTCCAACGCGAAACTCTGCCAAATGTTGATAGTCCTATTCAAAACGTACTAGAGGCTGTCCATTATCTATCATTTGATGAACCCGCCTCTAGTCCCGCAAAAATATCTGAAACTTTCAATCCCTTGGCTTTATTGAGAGCTTTTCGGCTGAAATTAGTTGATAATAACTCTCCAAATAACGCTAATCTTACTCAATCATCAAATATTACCGAGAATAAAGTCGTAAGTCTCAAACAGCATCTTCCAGAAGTACGGGGAATTGCCACGAGTTTGATAAATCGTCGCTTAGTACTTGTTACTACCGACAATGAAATTCTAGATATTTTGACATCCCAACAGCAGGGAAAAATAGAAGACCGGATTATTAACGAAGTTGCTAATTATTGGAAGTCCTGGCAGTTAATTATAGCTAAAAAAGAGACGGAGTTATTACCACAAATTGACCGTTTGTTAGCAAAGCTCACTGACGGAAATACAGCTAAAACTCCAGTTTTAGCTGAGGGGATACCAAAAGATTTACTTCATACAGATAGATTATTAGCATTTCTAGATATAGCCTTTGCTAAATTGGAATCCAATGCTCTAGTTCCAGTGCAAGAACGTAGCCAGGAAATTGTCCAAGTTGCCCAAACTCAGTTAAATATATTTCTTTATGGCACAGAGCAATTAGCTGCTAGAGGACAAATTGCAACTACTACTGATGGTTTGGAAACTCATACACTGAATCTTCAGGCTTTGATTGAGGCGGCGCTTAATTACTTTTTTGGTGTTGGTAGTAGAAAAAGACTTGAGCCAACAACTAGTGATGATAGATTGCCAGGTAAACTATTATCACCACGCATTAGAAAAGCCTTGTCCAAAAGCCGTCAGTTCGAGAACCAAGATTTAACAGATGATCCTTGGCTAACGTGGAATGATTTATTTGGTAACACCGAAACCGTTTCTGACAAGCCAGTTGCACTTTCTCAAACTATAAATTCTGCTTTAGCCTCAAGTTTACCAGTAGGACATTTTTCACAAAATAATTTGACTGTCAAACAACCTAAAGTTGGCTCTGGCTTAGTACGAAAGAAACAACCAACTACTAATGTTACCTCAAGTCAAAAAATATCGGGAAAAGTCGCTTCTGTAAAACAAACCCAAGCTCGCATTTCCCAAAGTAAAAGCGATAATTACGAAGGGGAGATTTTGCAGCAGCAGTTTCACCAAAGCAGTCAAGTTGAGGCACAGCCAGATTGGATAGAAACTAAAGCAACTTCAACTGGCTATGAGAAACACCCTTTAGAGCAACTTCTGGAATGGCTTGATTATATTATGCTCTGGCTAGAAGAGAGATTTGTAAATATTTTTCAGTCGTTGCGGCAGCTATGGCAGGGTAAATAATATTAATTCGTAATTCGTAATTAAGAAAGTTAGATTACATGAGCAATACTTACTATATAAGACAATGCTCACACACAAGTAAAATATCTAAACACAAAAAAGACAATAATTGCAAAACTCGCCGCTGCGTAAAACACGCTATTAATTCCGCCAAAACTAAAGGCATAACCCATCAACAACGGCCCTAAGGTTTGCCCTAATCCAAAAAATGTACCGTTTACCGATATAATAGTCGCTAAATATTCTCTTGGTGCTAAATCTGCTAAAAGTGTTTGGATGCTAGGAAAACCAATGCCAAGTCCAATACCAAAAATTGTACTAGGGATTAATAATAACCATAGATTTGTCACAAAGGGAACAATTAACATTGCTAAACCATAGAAAATATAAGATGCACTAATTAAAGTCTTAGCTGGAAATCTTCTAGCTAATCTGCCTAACTGAGAAGATGTAATTGTAATTGCCACAGAAACACTAGAAAGTAGCAACCCAATTATGGTAGGCGGCGCTTTAAATGTATCGCTAATTAATTGTGGTAAATAAGTAACATAAGCGCCATAAAGAAAAACAAAGTTAGCTGCACTGGCAATAAAAAGTCCAAATAACTGACGATTTTTCAGAACTTTTACAGCATTGTTTAAATACTGTTTGAGGTTGCGATCGCCTTGTGGTTCGGGATTTTTAAGTGCAAACAACACCAGCAACCCCAGAGGAATCGCTAATATGGGCAGCGCGAAGGGATAATACCAACCCATTGTTGCTAATGCGCCACCTATCAGTGGATAAGTTGCGGTGCCAACACTGCTGATACTGGCATTGTAACCCATTGCGGTAGTTCGTCTTTCTCCTTTATACAAATCGCCGATTAAGGTAATACTCAGAGAAAGCAAAGAAGCAGCACCAATTCCTTGCAGTAAACGCAACCATAGCAATAAATTAAAGTCGCGGGCAAAGGCGCAAGCTGTACCAGCTATGCCAAATAAAAATAGTGAAGGAACGATAATTCTCTTTCTCCCCCATCTATCAGCAAGGACACCAATAATTGGCCCTAAAATCAGAGATGGTAATGTAAATACTGTAATCAATAAACCCAAGTTTTTCGGATTGATATTTAAATCTTTAGCTAGCTTGGGAAAAGCTGGAGTCACGCTGGAAACTCCGATAACAGCAATCAGTACAACTGCACAAATAATTTGAAAGTTTAACTGTAGATAAATTGGTTTCTGTAGTTCAAACTGGCTGTGATCTTCTGGTGAATTCATGTTAGTTACGATGTATATAAAGCAATTTTACTTGTGTAGACGAACCAGTGCGTTGGGGAGCCAGCGCCGTGGGCGGGTTTCCCGACTTAAGGCGACTGGCGTGCGGTTTCTAACCCGATACCCTTGGGATCAGCGCGAAGTCCTGATGTAGAGACGCAATTTACCACGTCTTCAAAGACCAATTATCTACAGTGTATTGATTTATATCATGCTGCACTTGAGACTTTTAGTAAAAAGCTCGGAGTGTCGGGTAAAAAGCTCGGACTGTCAAGTAAAAAGCTCGGCGTGTCGGGTAAAAAGCTCGGCGTGTCGGGTAAAAAGCCCGGAGTGTCGAGTAAAAAGCCCGGAGTGTCGAGTCAAAAGCTCGGAGTGTCGAGTCAAAAGCTCGGAGTGTCGAGTCAAAAGCTCGGAGTGTCGAGTCAAAAGCTCGGACTGTCGGGTAAAAAGCTCGGACTGTCGAGTAGTTTGCAATACGGTTCGGTTAAGGTGCATAGTCCTTAAAGATCCCCCTTAGTCCACGCCAGATCCTTCAAGTCGGGAAACCCGCCCAACGGACTGGCTCCCCTTAAAAAGGGGGAAATAGAGCTATTCTTAGCCCCCCTTTTTAAGGGGGTTGGGGGGATCAAGTCTTATCCGAACCGTATTGAGGGCTGAAGTTGACACCAATGTAAAGCCTCAACCCAACCTACGAATATTTTTAACTTGCTTACCGATGGCTAGTAGAAGGAACTTTGCCATCTTGACTAACATCTACCTCTTGAATTTGATGACGACGTGGACTGAAGCGATGGCGAATGTTGCCAATGACGATATATAAAATTGGGACAAAAAACAGACTCAAGAAAGTAGAGACAATCGTACCACCAGCGATCGCAGTCCCCAGAGATTTCCTACTAGCTGCTCCTGCTCCTTCGGGATTTACCAATGGCCAAACACCCAAGACAAAGGCGAAGGTAGTCATCAAGATCGGTCGCAAACGTTCTTGTGATGCTTGCACCGCTGCTTTGGTAATTGAAAGACCCCGCTCTTGCAGTTGGTTGGCAAATTCCACAATCAGAATGGCATTTTTACTTGCCAAACCAATCAGCATCACTAAACCAACTTGGCAAAACACATCGTTAGGTAAACCCCGCAACGTCTGCGCTGACAACGCCCCCAAAATAGCTAGAGGAACTGACAACATAATAATTATTGGGTCAACATAGTTCTCATACTGAGCAGCCAGCACCAAAAACACGAAGACAAGTCCCAATCCAAAAATTAAAGGCGCTAGACCGCCGGACTGTTTCTCCTCAGCGACAATCCCCGACCATTCATAACCCATACTTGCTGGCAAAACTTGCTCTGCTAGTTTCTCCATTGCTGTTGTTGCTTCGCCAGAACTATAACCAGGAGCGGCGGAGCCATTGATTTCAATCGAGCGGAACAAGTTGTAATGATTAATCGTTTGCGCTCCAGTAGTAGGAGTAATTTTCACAAAATTGCTCAGGGCAATCATCTGATTAGTGGCAGAACGCACGTATAATTTACCGATATCCGCTGGGTTAGAGCGAAACCGAGCGTCTGCTTGGACATACACCCGATAAGTCCGCTGTAGTAAATTAAAATCGTTGACATACCGCGAACCCAAGTAAGACTGTAGGGTATTAAAGATATCGTCTACTGCAACTTGCAGGGATTTGGCTTTGTTACGGTCTACTTCAATCAACATCTGCGGCGTATTTGCGCTAAAAGTGCTAAACACAGCTTGCAATCCTGGTGTCTGATTCCCGCGTTGGAGTAACTGACCCATAACTTGCAGTAGGTTATTTAAACCGCTGTTCCCTCTTCTGTCTTGTAGCTGAAACTGGAAGCCGCCAAAACTACCTAAACCTTGAATAGATGGCGGATTCACTGCGAAAATTCTCGCTTCGGGAATTCCCCCTAATATTCCCCCCAACTTGGCAATAATTGCCTGTGCTGACTGTCCCGGTTCGTGACGCTTACCCCAAGGCTGGAGTGTCGAAAAAATCGCTCCACTATTAGCAGAGTTACCACTAAAACCAAAGCCACCGATCGCAAAAGTACCTGTGACTTCCGGCAATTTGAGGATTTCTTTTTCTACCTGAGCCATGACTTTGCTGGTGTAGTTGAGTGAAACTCCCTCTGGCCCTTGAATAATGGTGATGAAATAACCTTGGTCGTCATCAGGGATAAAGGCTGTAGGTACACTGATATAAAGCCAGCCTGTCACCCCCAATAACAATATAAATACTCCCACAACGATCGCTTTGATCCGGGTCAAACCTTTGAGTATGCCCTCATATTCCCGACGCAACCAGTCAAGAAACCTGTTAAACTGCCCAAAAATCCAACCCAACCAACCGCGTTGTCTTTGCCCCGGACGCAGCAGCAAGGCGGAGAGGGAAGGAGTCAGGGTAATGGCCAGAAAGGTAGAAATTGCCATTGAAAAGGCGATCGTTAGCGCAAATTGCTTGTATATCTGTCCTGTAGCGCCTGGGAAGAATGCCACAGGTATAAATACAGCCATTAACACTAGGGATGTGGCAATTACTGCCCCGAACAACTCCCGCATTGACTCAGAGGCAGCTTGTCCGGGTGACATTTCCTCATCTTCAATTAAGCGAGAGATATTTTCAACGACGATAATTGCGTCATCAACCACCAATCCTGTTGCCAAAGTTAAACCAAACATGGTCAGGGTGTTGATCGAAAATCCAAAAACCTTGATAAAGGCAAAAGTACCAATCAAGGTTAGGGGAACAACAATCACTGGAATTAGTGTAGTCCGCCAGTCTTGTAAGAAGATATAAATTACTAAGACGACTAAAGCGATCGCTTCTATCAACGTCTTAACTACTTCTGCTAGGGATGCTTCGATAAAAAGTGTCGTATCAAACGCAACTTGATATTCTAGTCCTGGCGGAAAACTTTGCCTCAGTCGAATCATTTCCGCTTTCACTACCTTAGCAACGTCTAAAGCGTTACTCCCCGGACTGGGAAATATCCCTAGACCTACACCTTCATTGCCTTTAAATCGCAGGAAACTACTGTAATTTTCTGCTCCCAACTCCGCCCGACCGACATCTCTGAGCTTGACCAGCGTGCCATTCTCAGATGTGTTGATCACCATGTCGGCAAATTCCTCTGCCCCACTTAGTCTGCCAACAGCTTGCAAATCGATTTGATACATCTGATCTGGTGATGTTGGCTGCTGTCCGATTTGCCCAGCACCCACCTGTAAGTTTTGCTCGTTGAGTGCATCGATCACATCTTGGGCGGTGAGGTTACGGCTAGCAAGGCTGTTGGGGTTGAGCCACAAGCGCATGGCATAGCGGCGTTCACCAAAAATCCGCACCTCACCCACACCCTTGAGTCTTTTCAGGGCATCTGTTATGTAGAGGTCAGCGTAGTTACTTAAAAAAACGTTGTCGTATTCTTTGTTATTTGAGTACAGCCCGATCGCTAAGAGGATGTTGTTAGATTGCTTAGTGACGGTGACTCCAGTTCGCTGCACAACTTCTGGTAATAGCGGTTCGGCGATCGATATCCGATTCTGCACATCTACCGCTGCAATATCTTTGTTGCGCGATGCATCAAATGTGACGGTAATTGTACTATTGCCGTTGTTACTGCTGTTTGAAGTCATGTACTTCATGCCTTCAACGCCATTAATCTGCCGCTCTAAGATAGTTGTAACGGTATTTTCTACGACTTCGGCATTAGCGCCGACATAGTTAGCACTAACGTTAATTTGAGTCGGGGTGATCTCTGGATATTGAGCTGTGGGTAGTGTGGGGATACTGATCGCCCCTACCAACAGAATTATGATGGCGCAGACACTTGTAAATACAGGTCGCTTAATAAAGAAATCAACAAACATGGGGATTGGGGATTGGGGATTGGGTCTTAGAGGATGTTTGAAAAGTCCTCTTCTTGGTAGCAAATACTTTTAAGACATCCTCTTAGGTTTAACACTGTCAATATGAGAACTCGGAACTTCAGGCTTGGAACTCGGAACTTCAGGCTTGGAACTCGGAACTTTGGTTAAGGCAGGAGACGCGATAAATCGCCGTCTCTACAAAGGACTGATTATTGTAAAGACGGCGATTTATTGCGTCTTTATTTCTAAGATTCTGAAACGATCGCCACACCATCCCTCAGATTGAGCAACCCTGAGATCACAATTTTATCTTTTGGCTGTAATCCTTCGATAACTTGGTAATTATTACCTCTACTTTCGCCTAGCTTGACTTGTTTTTGCCGAGCTACTTGTTGAGATATACCTTGGGGAGATTTTTCTGTTTCAACTACATAAACAAAAGTTTCTCCAGCTACACGAGTCACCGATGTTGTCGGAATTAAGACTCCGGGGCGCTGATTCCAGATCACTCTCGCCCTTACCAATTCATCTGCACGTAGCTGACCTTTAGGATTGTTAAAGAGGGCTTTGATCAATATTCCTGGTGTTTTATTACTGCTATTAGGTGCAATAAAAAATACTCTACTTCTACCCAACTTCTGACCTTGGGCGTTCAAAACCTCCACTAGCATTCCCTTACGCAATTGTGGCGATCGCTGTAATGGTACAAAGATGTTAACTTCTAAAGGTTGATTTTGGGCGATCGTTACTAATTGTGTGGAAGTATTAACCAAGTCACCGACTTTCACCGGGATGTCGCCAATTGTGCCACTAAAGGGAGCAGTAATTTTATCGTCCTGGTTCTGGATTTGTTGGTTTTGAATGTTTAGATTAGTTTGCTGCAAGGTTTTTTCCGCTTGCAATATAGAGGCTCGTTGGGCTTGAATCCTCTTATCAATGGCATCAAGATTAGTTTTAACAGTGGCGAGCCGATTAGCAACCTGATTTCTAGCCTGTCGAGACACGGCTCCTTCCTCAGCTAAAGCGGAATACCTTTCGTAGTCCTGCTGGTATAACTGCACATTAGCAACGTAGGATGGTCGTTCTGCTTCCAGAGATTTGAGTGTAGCGCGGGTATTTTGCAATTGCATTAAAAATACTTGAGGTGCAGTATTGTTAGCGATCGCTCCTGGTTGCACTTTTGCGTCTACTTGGATAATTGCTGCTCCTTCTGCAACTGGATCTCCCGATTTAACAAATATCTGGGTAACTTGACCTGGAATCTTGGGCTGAAGTGTGAGCGATCGCTGGGATTTTAGGTTAGCAATAAAATCTGAACTTTCCTCAATTATGCCGCTTTGTACCGTCGATATTTTAACTCTTACCCCTTGAGGTTGAGTGTTAGCAGTTGAAGGTGCTGAATTTTGGGGAGCGAACAAACGCCAAACTATAGTTGCTCCACCCCCTAACAATAGTAGGGCTGCTAAAAATAACCAACGCGATCGCCTTTGTCTAGGAGGTGGTTCAAATGAGGTTTGGGGAAGATTATCTTCAAAATCAGTTTTTGGCTCAGGGGGTGTCATGGCTGATAAGGGGGCAAATAAACAAATTAACTGGAAATCAGTCAGAATTGTGTCTATTGATATTGAAATTACTGATTTAGGAATGTGGATTAAATAAAGTGCAAAAGTAGGGTGTGTTAGCGGAGCGTAACGCACCATTCCAAGTTAAATAAGAATTGCACGTTATTAAATTTGCGTTCCTTAGTATGATATTTTGTGGGAAATTATATGTTATGCCATCCAAATATTTTCAAAACCGCACTTTATATAACTGAAATAATTCCCCTGATTTCTGCGCTATTACTTTAGCACCAGTCGCTTTAATTGTTTTTTCCCACTCAGCTAAAGGCTCTAGAAACACCTCAGCACCCAAATAGGTTTCTAAAACAGCCCAATCTTCCGCTAAAGGCTGTTCTGGATTAAGGATGTCAAATACAAAATGTCCACCTGGTTTCAACACCCGCTTGACTTCTATCAGTACAGCATTCCAATATTCAAGGGGAAAATAACAACTAAATCCCGTTGCGATCGCCAGGTCAAACTGCTCTGATGAATAGCTTAACTGATCAGCTGCTCCTAACTGCACACCTTTGAATAGCTTGGAATTCAATTGCGGCCCACGGGAATTAAGAGTATCCCGTGCCACATTACTGATTTCTTGCCCATGAAAAAATGCTTGCCAATCCCGCCAAGGATAAATTAAAAAGCTGATCCCACAGCCAATATCTATACAGTGCTGGTTTTTTTGAGGTTGAGCAATTTCCCAAAAAGGTGAAGCAATTCTTCCTGAGAAACTCCCAGCAATCCACTCGCGGAATATCGGCATCGCCTGTACTTCTGTTGGGAGTTCAAAGGTTTCGCCTTGATATTCTCGGTTAAAGCGATAGGCTATTTGGGCTAATCTTTCGTCCCAATTGGTCGATTTTTGTGAAGAAAAGAGATTTTGTAACTGTGAATCGGACTTTTTAGACATTAGGTTATAAAAAACGGTTTGATATGTAAGATTTGCTAGAGAAAGCGATCGCTTACATCAAATACAATTTTAAAGAATATCCTCATTTGAGAAAACTATCTCTAAATCCCGATAACCACTGATAACACGCACAATTGCCACACCGCCATCAATGGGACGATAAAATATCAAGTAATCTTCTAACGGGAAACTCCGTAAACCGTTACCAAAATTATCGGAACTTTGCCCCATATTAGGAAAATCAGCTAACAGTTTACACTGCCGTCTAATTTTTTCATTGAGTCTTTGAGCCGTACCAGGATTAAAGCGGTTAACATAACGATTAATCTCCTTGAGGTCTTGCTTGGCTGGAATTGTTAAAACATACCGACTCATTATTTAGTAGCCTCTGCTTGTCGCATTTGAGCTTCAGCACGTCGGATATCTTCTTCAATTTCTGCAAACACCTCTTCACCATCGACTACTTCACCTCGGTCTAAAGCTTCAATACCAACTTGGATTTTAGCTTTTAATTCTGCTAGGCGTTGCTCCCGAATGCGATCGCGTTCATCTAGCAATCTCAATGCTTCACCCATCACCTCACTAACTGAGTGATATCGACCACTATTAACCTTATCCTTAACCAACTGCTCAAGTTCTGGAGTCAAAGATATATTCATAACTATTACCTGATTCCATTTACTCTATATGCTAACCGAAACGAGTTAGAGCAAGATGAAAAGTGCTGAGTTAAAAAACTGCCCACAAAAGGCGGGGCATATAGCAGTTCTCGTTTACGTGAGGTACATCCGTAGGGGCACGGCGTGCCGTGCCCCTACACCTTGGGATATAACGTTGTACCGCATCTGAATGGGAACCGCTATATACCAAGTATATTTATGTATTGAGTAGTTTTTAATTCACTCAGCACTCAGCACTCAGCACTCAGCACTGAGTGTGGTTAATTCGCTGCTATTTGGGCTTCTTGATAAATTATTTCTTGAAACTGAATCATATCTTTTTGGGGATCGGCATGACTAACTTTCACCAATATCTCTTCGCCCAAGTTCACAGAACGCTTGAAAACCATTGGTAATTGCAAGCCCAAATCTTCTAACAAAATTAGTGCCAAGTTGCTGTCTTCTCGCAGCCACATCAACACTGTCACATCCCAAGTTTCCTCTGGATGACGGCGTAAATACTCTAGAGCATAATATCTATTAGTTTGCCGTTCCACCATCGTCACCTCTTGGGTGATGCTGGTAACATTTATCATCACTTCTTTAAGTTGTTCTGCGGAAAATGGCAGAACTTCACCCCGCAAATGGGCTTTAAGTTGAAAGTGGGTAAGCAAGTCACTGTAGCGGCGGATGGGAGAGGTTGCTTGGGTATAGGTATCCAAACCCAAACCAGCATGACGTAAAGGCGTAATGCTCATTTCACTCTTGGGCATACAACGACGCATGGCGCAAGCGCGAACGAATCCAGCCGGAAGTAGGAGCAATTCCTCATCTGGAGGTAATTCTGGTTGCGGTTGACCACGAAAAGGCAAAGGTATGTTGTGAGCTTTACCATAACGAGCCGCAACTTCACCGGCAAGAATCATCATTTCTGCTACCACTTGGCGCGACGGGGAATCGTCCAAAATGTCAATGTTGATCTCGTCACCTTTAACTTTGATCGTCGCTTCGGGCATAGTGATGCTAATTGCTCCTTGGGCGTAACGCCAGGCTCTGCGCCGCCGTGCCCAAGTAGCGATCGCTTCAATTTCCGGTTCTGCTTGTACCCTTAATTGCAGCATTTCATCTACATCTTCGTAGGTGAGGCGATAAGTCGGCTTAATTAAGCTGGTATGAATGCTATAATCTTCCACTGCCCCAGTTGTATCTAAAACAATCCCGAAACTGAGGGCGCAACAAACTCGTCCCTGGATCAGACTCATTGGCCCAGTTGCCAATACCTCTGGGAACATGGGAATCATCCCCGTAGGTAGATAGACTGTACTACCCCGCTTTCTAGCTTCCAAATCTAAATCATCTTCCGGGACTAACCATCTAGTGGGATCGGCGATATGCACCCATAGGCGTTCCCGTCCATTGGGCAGTACTTCCCAACTCAGACCATCGTCGATCTCTGTAGTAGTTTCATCATCAATGGTGTACACCTTCAAGTGAATCAGATCTAGGCGGTTTGTATCTGAGTCAATCGGCGGGAAATCCAAACGCTGTTGCGCCACTTCTAATACCTTATTAGGAAACTGAATCGGAATTGAAGAACGACGCAGGAACAAGTTTTCATAAGGACTCCAGCAACCCAAATCCACCAACAGTTGAAAGGCTCCTTGGGGTGTTGTGGGTCGTCCCAGCATGGTCATAGTTTCTAAAACTGAAGCTGGGGGAGGATAAGCACGAGCCAAAGAGTCATGATTGACCCCCGTCCGCACGGTGTCAGCAAGCAGCGCGGCGTATTTTTCTAATCCTTCTATGCGCTGGCGATCGTGCCGCCCCCACTCTACTGCTTCACCTTTGAGCGCTTGCTCTAGGCGAGTTAAAAATTCCTGCTGTCCCTTGGCTTTTTGTGCCTCTACTTCCATCTGGTGCTGGCGTTCTGCAACTTGAGCAGCAGTCCGCGGCTCGTAAGCGTCTCCTTTTTGCTTGAAATAAAGTTTGTCGTCTGATAACAAGCAATAGGCGGCGTAACAATAAGGCGCGGCTAATTCCGAAAATAGCAGATTCGCCATTTGGTCTGGGGTAACTGTTTCCCCATCTTCAATCAGCAATTCCCAAGCTACTTCCAAGCTAGATGGATCTAAATAAGGCTTGACCTGCTCTAAAAAGTTGGTAATCTCAGAGGTTTTGTAAGTCTGTCCGGTAACTGTATAGCTTATTTGTTTAGGCGCGAGGCTGTGGGATTGACCACGTTCGTCTACCACAAACCAGCGGGTTTTACCATCTGGACGTTCTACGATGCCCAGACGGCGATCGCCTTGAACCCTAAATTCAACTAGCGTCCCCTTCTCCACAACTCTCGCACTTTAATTTGGTGAACAGTTTAAATAGTTTGAAGTTAGGAGTTAGGAGTTTTGATTTTTAACTCCTGTACAGACGCGATTAATCGCGTCTCTACTCATAACTCATCACTCTTTTTAGCCTTCTGCATTGATAAATGGCAATAAAGCCACAATCCGCGAACGTTTAATTGCTAATGTCAACTCTCGCTGTTGCTGAGACGTAAGCCCAGTAATCCGACGTGGCAGTATCTTGCCCCGCTCGGTAACAAACTTACGTAACAAATCGACATCTTTATAATCGATTGGATCTCCTGGCTTAATTGGAGAAAGGCGACGACGGAAATAACTCATCTCTACTTAATTTCCTTGTGAACGGTATGTTTATTACAGTGGGTGCAGAACTTTTTCAGTTCTAATCGATTAGTGGTGTTGCGGCGATTTTTAGTACTGGTATAACGTGAAACACCAGGAGATCGCTTGTTTGAATTTGTCCGACACTCGGTACACTCTAGTGTCACAATTATGCGGGCACCTTTACTCTTAGCCATAATCTTATAAACAGTAAAGCTTGAAGAGAGTTAACACAAACGACTATCTTCTCACATTCCGCCGTATATTTTCAACTAATCTTTTAATTTTTATATCCAGCGAGTAGCCACGACGCGACGAAACGATGAAAGTTCCACAATAGCGATCGTGTAAAGCTTGCCGCATCTGGGTATCAGAGAAGGCAGTCGCACAATCAATTGCTAGGGGAAGTACTAGCAGTATAGCAGTGGGATTGGCTCTAATATTGCTCAGGGCAATTGACACTAAAAGGGCACCCAAGCCGACGATCGCCTCTCGCTTCACCAATGAGAGCAAATCTGGAATTCTGCCCATTACTTGCCCATCTTCGACTTCCAACACCTTTAAATCGAACGCCCAACGCCCTAAACTTTGCCCTTGATTGTTGTATACTACCAGTACCCGCAAAACTAGCCAAAATATGACAAAAACTAGGATTTGCACAAATTGAATCCCGATATCGCCGCCTCCGAGTAGGGAACTGACTAACCACACACCAAGGAAATCAAGTCCCAATGCCATACCTCGCCGCTCAATGTCAGCCTTGGGATAGTGTTTTTGGGGAACTCGTTCGATTGTCATACAAAGTAGGTATTTTTATTTAGGAGTTGGGAAATAATTATTGTTCCTGTTTTTAATATTAAGGTGGTGACTTGGGTACTTGCTGCACTTTAAACATAACTTTGATCGCCATTGAAGTATACAGTAACCACCCTAAATCACTGCTAGACTGGCTTTTAGATGATTCGTAGGAAATTTTTGTGCCGAAAGTAAAACCGGATGACATTTGTCAAGTGCGCTGTTTTAATGACGAGTTAGTAGTTCATGTCCTCGACGTAATGCCGATGGACGAAACCTTTGAAGAAGCTAAAACACTCTTTACTGCTCTTGCTGACAAATCTCGGCTGAAGATACTCCATGCCTTAAAGGATCGCCAGGAATTGTGTGTCTGTGATATTGCAGAGGTTCTTGGTGTGCAGGTATCTGTGGCATCACACCATTTACGGAAGCTCCGTGACCTCAAGGTACTTAAGTATAGGAATGATGGGAAACTCGTCTATTACTCACTGCGAGATCAATTCGTAGGTGAGATTTTGGATCTTGTGTTGCAAAAGATTGTTCAGTAGTCTCTTTCTTTTTATCTGTTCATTATGATATTCTTTTGAATGTAGGAATGAATAAGCAAGTAACTAAGGAATTAGATAATGTCTGACCATTGCTGCCAAAAGAAATCATGTGAACTTGAAAAAATGACCAAGCGCCAGAGCAAGGTTTTGTGGATTGTTCTGGGCGTAAACGCAGTGATGTTCGTTGTAGAACTCCTGTCTGGGATTCAGTCCAAATCCCTTTCTCTAACAGGGGATTCTCTGGATATGCTAGGGGATGCGATCGCCTATGGAAGCAGTCTTTATGTAATCAATAAGGGAGCAAAATCACAGGCAAAATCTGCCATGCTCAAAGGAGCTATTATGTTTTTGTCTGCGGTAGTGGTCTTTGCCAGGGCTACACATCAGGTGTTTTTTAACACAACTCCTGACCTGCAAATCATGAGTACAGTTGGATTTCTTGCCCTTTGTAGCAACTTGTTCTGTCTTTATCTTTTGACAAGGCATAAGGACGATAACATTAATATGTCTTCTGTGTGGCTTTGTTCTCGTAACGACATTATCGCCAACACATCTGTACTTGTGGCGGCTGGATTGGTGTTTCTAACAAAATCATCTTTGCCGGATTTGTTAGCGGGACTTATGCTCACGTTTATTTTTGCAAAGTCAGCAGGATCAGTCCTCTCTAAGTCTTGGAGAGAATTGGAAAGAGCTTAAGTCAATGAGAATGATTTCCAACATGATGTAATCTCTTGATTGAGTGATCAGTGTTAATTTATGAGATAAAGGTAAAAAGTCGGAGGCGATCGCTATGTTATCAGTCAGCGATTCACAAGCAATTATTTTAAATTTAGTACAACCGTTGGATAATCAACGGGATATAGAAGTTGTAGATTTATTGACAGCAGATAGTCGGATTTTGGCAACACCTGTCACCAGTCCCCTAGATTTTCCCCATTGGGATAATTCAGCAATGGATGGTTACGCAGTTCGCTACGAAGATGTGCAGCACTCTAGCGGCGAACAACCAGCCATTTTGGAAATTGTTGAAGAGATTCCGGCGGGGTATCAGCCCAAGTCTACGATTCAACCAGGGCAAGCCACGCGAATTTTCACAGGTGCCCTGATGCCAGCCGGTGCGGATACTATAGTCATGCAAGAGAAGACACGTCGGGAGGAAAAGCGCGTGTTTATCCTGGATGCGCCAAAACCGCAAGAATTTGTTAGACACAAAGCATCTTTTTATCAAGCTGGAACACAACTATTACCAGCAGGAATTAAGTTAAATGCCCCAGAAATTGCTGTATTGGCAGCTGCACAATGTCAGCAATTAAGTGTTTATCGTCGTCCGCGTGTGGCAATTTTTTCTACTGGTGATGAGTTAGTACTAATTGACAAACCGTTGCAACCAGGGCAAATTGTGGATTCTAATCAGTATGCGATCGCAGCTTTGGTGAGACAAAATGGAGCAGAACCGTTAATTTTAGGTATTGTTAAGGATGATCCAGTTGCTCTGGAAAAAGTCATTGCCCACGCCGTTGCGATCGCTGATATAGTTCTCTCTTCTGGTGGTGTCTCAGTGGGAGATTATGATTATGTTGACAAAATTTTAGACTCATTAGGAGCAAAAATCCACATTCGCGCTGTACAGATAAAGCCCGGAAAACCCCTCACCGTCGCTACTTTCCCCAGTACAGACGCGATTAATCGCGTCTCTCCACTCTATTTTGGTTTACCAGGGAACCCTGCGGCTGTGTTGGTGACATTTTGGCGGTTTGTGCTACCAGCAATCAAGAAACTTTCGGGAATTACCGAAGGTTGGGAGCCAGTATTTTTGAAAGTGCGATCGCATGATGAATTGCGATCAGACGGCAAGAATGAAACTTACCTTTGGGGTAAATTGCATTTAATTGATGGTGTTTATGAATTTTACAAAGCTGGTGGTAGTCACAGTTCCGGCAATTTAATTAATTTAGCTCAAACCAATGCCTTAGCTGTTCTACCAGTGGGTAAAACATTAATTTACCCACAAGAAGAGGTGCAAGTTTTGCAGCTTGGTAAGGATTAAAATACTTGCTCAAAAGCCTCAATCAAGCTGTTAACTTCTTTAAGAGTGTTGTAATGTACCATACTCACCCGGACTATTCCACCTTGCGACGCTAACCCCAGGTATTCAATGAGCCGTTTAGCATAAAAGTCACCATAACGAATCCCAATGTAATGTTGGTCAATTTTTGCCGGAATGGTTGAGCTGTTCATTCCATCGACTACAAAGGATATAGTAGGCACACGTAATTGCCGATCAGCCTTTGATTGACCAATTACTCGCACATTAGACTTGTTGTTGAGGTAATTTAGAAGGCGATCGCTAATCTTTTCTTCATGTATGCTAATTAAATCAAACGCTTGCACCATTTGATTTCTCAAATCAGGTGCAGTTTGATTGCCATAGTGCAGCTGTGCTAACTCACTTAAATAATCACATAAACCTAACATTCCATAACTTAATTCAAAATTGGCATTCCCTAACTGAAATTTATAAGGTATATCTGTTTGAGCAATAAAATAATGGTTAAGACCAGGCAATCTTAATAAATGTTCTTCTTTGCCATAAAGTAAAGCATGATGTGGCCCATAGACTTTATAACAACTCAAAGCATAGAAATCAACATTTAAATCTTGGACATCAACTAATCTGTGTGGTGCATAAGCTACACCATCTACACAAATCATCGCATTGCGATCGTGTACAAATGCAGCGATTTCTTTGATCGGGTTGATGGTTCCCAAAACATTAGAAGCGTGAGTCAAAGCTACCAGTTTTGTACGCTGACTCATCAATGGTTCTAAATCTGCTAAATCAAGTTCCAAGCTGTCTGGGCGAATTTGCCATACTTTAATCTTCATCCCTTGTTTTTCAAGAGCAACCCAAGCACCAATATTGGACTCATGATCACAATTAGTAACAATAATTTCATCACCAGGCATGAAAGTTTGAGCCAGACAGATTGAGAGAACTTTCAACATCATTGTAGTAGATGGTCCCATGACCACTTCTTTAGAAGAATTGGCGTTAATGAAAGTAGCCATTCCCTTAGTTGCTAAAGCTAATCGTTCTCCTGCAAGTTGAGAAACCGCATAAGAAGCTCCTAACTGGACATCAGAAGTCAGGAGAAATTCGCTAATTCTATCTGCTACTTTTTTCAGGGTTTGTGACCCGCCAGCATTATCAAAAAAAGTCCATTCACCAGCTAGAGCGGGAAAATATTGGCGAACTTTATCAAGATTTAAGAGCATGGTAGAAGTCCTTTAGAGAATGTTCTTTACCCTAGCCTACCCTTTGGCAACTAGCACAGAGAGCATTTAGTACCGCTTTTCTACAAGACTCTACGCATAGTGTCTTTGAATGGTTGCTCTATTTTTGTCTACAGCTTGCTATCCCGCCCTTCTTACTCTGTAAAAATCTCTCTAAAGAAGGTATATTTGGAAACCTAAAAAGTATCTTACTGGCATATCTAACTTTTAGCAAGCATTAATGTCTTGATTCTTCACAATTTTCGCCAATTTTTTTGATAATTTTAAGGTAGAGTCAAAGCAACTATTGTTTTAGTTCTCAATTCCGTGATTGAGAACAAAGGAACGATTTATGAATACTACGATTAAATACGACATAGAGGTTATCAAGGTAGAAGCACTTCAACTTGTGAAAAAGGGGCTTATTAACCGTCAGCAGCCAATTTACACCCTCTGCAAATATATTCCTCATCGTGACTGGATTAATTTTGAACTGGAGCTAGAAAAAAATGAATTTCTACTCAGAGATAGAATTATCGACCTGCTGAATCACGAATCTTGGGAAGAAGAATGAGGCTGTCTTTAAGGGCTATTTCATTTTAGGCATAAACCGCCCAAAACTAAAGTTTCAGGCTAATAGCTAAAGTCCGTTAAAACGGACTAGACTATAACCTTTTTTCAGTCGTCTTTAGACGACTTTCGCTATTAGACTCAGAATTCATTCTGAGGCGGGCTAGATGAGAATGAAATAGCCCTGCCTTTCAACTAACACTGAAGCCGTTGCTTTCTCATCCCATAGATTTGAAGTTCTAGCAGCTTTTCATACCAGAGCTAGACGCAAAGATTTTTATAGTAATTTAGCATCGTGGGGGGAATGTACCTCACAGAGCCGGAGACAAAAATGAGGTCGTGACCTAGCTAAATTTCTGGAATTCGTCATCATGCATGAACTAGTTCAAGCTGTCTTCAACGGTGATGAAAAAACTGCTCTGCGTCAGTTTATTTATGCGTTGAGTGCTTCAGATAAGCGTTACTTCCTGAGAAATGAGATATTGCAGGGTTTTGTCGACTACTGTCATCAATTCCAAAAGCCAGCCTATTTTTACCACTCTTCTTATGTTGGGAAACTCATACAGTACACCCACGAAATAATTATTGAAGATGAAAGTACTTGGTTCGTGGTTCGACCCAGGATTGCTAATCAAGAAGTTTGGCAACTGACAGCCGACTTTGGGCGGTTCGAGCAGATGACACCTGAAGCGCTGCTAGATGTGAGAGATCGCTTAGTCAACCGCTACCAAAACCACATCCTCGAAATCGACCTCCACCCCTTCTATGAGAGTTCTATAAGAATCGACGACGCTAGAAATATCGGTCAAGGTTTAGCCTTCCTCAACCATTACCTGTGCAATCAGTTTTTGGCTGACCCCGAATATTGGTTAGAAATGTTATTTAAAGCATTACATGGGCTGCAATACGATGGTATTAGTCTATTGTTGAGCGATCGCATTCCCTCCGGTATGCAGTTAGCTAAACAAATTAAGAAAGCGCTGAAATTTTTGAGTGAGCTTGAGCCTGATGAACCTTATGAAAAATTCCGCTCCGACCTCCAAGAACTCGGCTTTGAGCCTGGTTGGGGTAACGCTGCGGCGCGAATCTCCGAAACCCTAGAACTCATCGACCGACTCATTTACTCCCCAGAACCGGGCATCTTAGAAGCATTTGTCGCTCGCGTCCCTGCTGTCTTTCGCGTCGTCCTCGTTTCCGTTCACGGCTGGGTAGGACAACAAGATGTTTTAGGAAGAGATGAAACACTTGGTCAAGTTATCTACGTCCTCGAACAAGCTCGGAGCTTAGAAAACGAACTGCGTGAACAAATCAAACTCGCTGGACTTGATTTGTTGGGCATTAAACCCCACGTAATTATTCTCACTCGACTAATCCCTAATTGTGAAGGGACACTTTGCAACCTGCGTTTAGAAAAAGTTCAAGATACTGAAAATGCTTGGATATTGCGGGTTCCCTTTGGGGAATTTAATCCAGAAATCACCAACAATTGGATTTCTAAATTTGACATTTGGCCTTATTTAGAACAATTTGCACTAGATGCAGAAAGAGAATTACTAGCTCAATTCCACGGCAAACCCGATCTTCTCATTGGTAATTACAGCGACGGGAATTTAGTCGCCTTTCTCCTATCTCGTCGGATGAAAGTTACCCAGTGTAATATTGCCCATTCTTTGGAAAAACCTAAATATCTATTTAGCAATTTATATTGGCAAGATTTAGAAGATAAATATCACTTCTCGGTACAATTCACTGCCGATTTGATTAGCATGAATGCAGCCGAATTCATTATTACATCGTCCTATCAAGAAATTGTCGGCACACCCGACAGCATGGGTCAATACGAGTCGTATAAGTGCTTTACGATGCCGCAGTTGTATCATGTGGTTGATGGGATTGATTTGTTTAGTCCTAAATTCAACTTAGTGCCACCGGGAGTAAATGAAAATATTTTCTTTTCTTATAGCCAAAAAGAAGACCGAGATTATAACCTTTGCACACAAATTCACGACCTACTCTTTAGCCACGAAGATCCCCAAATATTTGGGAATCTAGATCATCCTAAAAAGCGACCAATCTTTGCCGTTGATACCATTACTTCCATCGAAAACCTGACTGGTTTAGCAGAATGCTTCGGTAAAAGTCAGGCGTTGCAAGAGCGTTGTAACCTAATACTTTTAAGTAGTAAGCTGCATCCACATGAAGGTATAAACTCAGAAGAAACGGAAGAAATTCAAAAACTCCACAACATTATTAATCAATATCATCTCTATGGCAAGATTCGCTGGTTGGGGATGCGTATCCCTAGCAAAGACCTCGGCGAAGCTTACCGAGTAGTTGCAGATTCTCAGGGAGTTTATGTTCATTTTGCCTACTTTGAATCCTTCGGGCGGAGTATTTTGGAAGCCATGATTTCTGGCTTGCCTACTTTCACTACTCAATTTGGCGGTTCTTTAGAAATTATCGAGAACCAAGAAAACGAGTTTAATGTTAATCCTACAGACTTGGAAGGAACAGCAAAGAAAATTTTAGACTTCCTGGAAAAATGTGATGCTCATGCTGAATACTGGCACGAAGTATCAGAATGGATGAGTCAGCGAATTCATAACAAATATAATTGGCATTTACATAGCAATCAATTACTACTGCTTGCTAAAATGTTTAGTTTTTGGAACTTTGTTGCTCCCGAAAATAACGAAGCCAGAGATCGCTACATGGAAGCGTTATTTCATCTCATTTATAAACCCAGAGCGAAAAAGATTTTAGAAAAGCATATGGGTGGGTGAGGGGACAAGGGGGACAAGGAGAATTAGAGACTACGCTTGGGTTAAGATCCCCCCGCCTTCGGCGACCCCCTTAAAAAGGGGGTACAAAGACATATTAGCCCCCCTTTTTAAGGGGGTTGGGGGGATCTCCGAACACTAAAATAACCCAAGCGTATTGAATTAGAGACTCATTCATCCACCTCAGAACTCCGTTTATCTCTCTCAAAGACTCGTTCATCCACCTCAGAACTCCGTTCATCTCTCTCAAAGACTCGTTCATCCACCTCAGAACTCCGTTCATCTAGCTCAAAGTCCCTAATCCCTAATCCCTATGCCCAATGCGCCACTCACTACTCCCCACTCCCCACTCCCCACTCCCCATTTTGTTTACACAGACTGGATATTAACCGAAACCCAGTTTGACTCTGAACAATTGCACTCCAAGGAAACCGTTTTTACTATTGGTAATGGATACCTGGGAACAAGAGGCAGTTTTGAAGAAGGATATCCTCATGCAATGCCAGCTACTTTTATCCACGGTGTCTACGATGATGTGCCGGTGGTGTACACTGAACTGGTAAATTGCCCTGACTGGTTGCCCTTGGTAGTGATTGTGAATGGCGATCGCTTCCGCCTCGATCAAGGTGAGATATTGCGCTACAATCGGCAGCTTGATTTGCGCCAAGGACTTCTCAGCCGCTCTTTGCGTTGGCGCTCTCCCAGTGGGAACACCATAGACATCAGCTTTGAACGCTTTGCTAGTCTTGCAGATCCGCACGTATTGGCGCTACGCTGCTATTTAACGCCAGTAGATTTTGATGGGTTAATCGAAATTCAAGCTAGTATCAACGGCTATCCAGAAAATCAAGGTTTCAATCACTGGGAAGGATTAGACCAGGGCAAGACTGACCAAGGAATCTGGTTACAACGCCGCACCCGCAACTCCCGAATTGAACTCGGTATGGCAGCTAAGGTGACAATATTAGGCATTGAAGCATCTTTGCAAGTCAGTACCGCACCTGGTTATCCGACTTTGAGTACGACCTTCTTAGCTAAAGCGGAACAGACCGTAACAATAGAAAAACTCTTGACAGTTTTTACCTCGCGGGAGATTGAAACACCAGTCCCAGCAGCTCAAGAAAAACTCGCGCACCTGCCAGACTACGTAACATTACTAAAAGCCAATGAACAGGCATGGGATGAGGTTTGGCAACAAAGTGACATCCTGATTGAAGGGGATAGCACAGCGGCTTTTGCGGTTCGTTACAATTTATTTCAACTGCTGATTGCCGCTCCACGGCATGATGACAGGGTGAGCATTCCGGCGAAAACTCTTTCGGGGTTTGGCTATCGCGGCCATATCTTTTGGGATACAGAAATTTTTATGCAGCCGATGTTTCTGTTTACCCAACCAGCGATCGCTCGTAACTTACTCAGCTACCGTTGGCACACTTTGAATGGAGCTAGACGCAAAGCAGCCCATTATGGTTATAAAGGGGCAATGTTTTCCTGGGAAAGTGCGATTACCGGAGATGAAGTTACACCACGTTGGGCTATCGGCAGTGATTTTTATGGTGAAGACGTGCGAATTTGGTGCCGCGATCGCGAAATTCATATCAATGCAGATATCCCTTACGCCATTTGGAACTATTGGCAAGCTACTGGTGATGATGACTGGATGCAAAAGCGTGGCGCAGAGGTGATCTTAGATGCAGCCATCTTTTGGGGTAGCCGGGTCGAATTCAATCCTGAGAGCCAAAAGTATGAAATTCGGGGAGTCATCGGAGCGGATGAATACCATGAATTCGTCCACAACAACGCCTTTACAAACCGCATGGCGCAATGGCATCTAGAGAAAGCGATCGCAGTTTACGATTGGTTGGCTGACAAATTCCCCGAACGAGCTACCGAACTAGAAGATAAACTAAAACTCACTCCAGAAGAGCGATCGCATTGGCAAGATATCATCGCCAAAATATTGTTTCTCTATGACCCATCAACAGAACTAATTGAGCAGATCGAGGGATTTTTTCAATTGGAAGATATCAATTTAGCAGACTATGAACCACGCGATCGCTCCATGCAACCGATATTAGGTATTGAGAAAACTAACAAATATCAAGTACTCAAGCAGCCAGATGTATTAATGCTCCTATATTTAATGCGGGAATCGGCAGATTTTCCCTACAACGAAAAAGCATTGCAAGCAAACTGGGACTATTACGCACCCCGCACCGATATTACCTATGGTTCGTCCCTTGGCCCGGCAGTTCATGCGATTTTAGCTTCAGATTTAGGCAAATCAACTCAAGCTTACGAACTGTTTATGCGGGCGTTAATGGTTGATCTTGAAGATAACCGAAATAACACCAGCGATGGAATTCACGGCGCTAGTGCTGGTGGCATTTGGCAAGCTGTAATTTTCGGCTTCGGCGGCATCCAAATAACCGAAAATGGCCCCGTAGCCAATCCTCACCTACCACCGGGCTGGACGCGTCTGAAGTTTAAACTACACTGGCGCGGAAAATGGCACGACTTCGATTTGCGTCCGGGAGTTGAGACAGGAGGAATAACCAATACTTCTCTACGAGACGCTACGCGAACGCTCAGTATAAGTACTCACTACCCAATGCCCAACATCCAAGGATTCATCTTCGATCTAGATGGTGTGCTAACAGATACAGCAGAAGTTCACTATCTAGCTTGGAAAAAGCTAGCAGATGAAGAGGGGATACCTTTTAATCGGCAAGCTAACGAAGCGCTACGGGGTGTATCTCGTCGTGAATCTCTGATGCTAATTATCGGCGATAGACCGTATTCGGAAGCACAAATCCAGGAGATGATGGAGCGTAAAAACGGGTACTACGTTGACTTGATCCAAAATATGACACCCAAGAATTTGTTACCAGGAGCGATCGCCCTCTTGGATGAATTGCGGCAAGCTGGGATTAAAATTGGTATTGGTTCAGCTAGCAAAAATGCCCAGACAGTGATCGAACTATTGGGTATTGCTGATAAAGTAGATGCGATCGCTGACGGTTATAGTGTACAGCTACCAAAGCCAGCACCCGACCTATTTCTGTACGCAGCCAAGCAGCTAGGACTCGAACCAGAGCAATCTGTGGTTGTAGAAGATGCCGCAGCCGGAATTGACGCAGCTCTAGCTGCGGGGATGTGGGCAGTAGGACTCGGCCCCAATGAACGAGTTGGAGCCGCTCATGTTGTCTTGCCCAGCCTAGCAGGGGTCAAATGGGCAGATTTAAGAGCCAAATTAAGCAATACGCCAAGAACTAACAAACCATGATAATCACTGACAAAATTTGGTTAAAAACTAGATAGAATCAGCCTTTAACTTAGTTTCAACTCCAGAAGACCGTACACCGATTAATCACTTTAATTTATTTAAAAAAACAAAAAAAGTAATTGCTTCTATCCTTGAAAGTCTTTAAAGTAAGGTTAGCCGATCAACAAAAAGTAGATTGTCGAGTTTTTCTTAGCAGTAAGTTAAGTAAGCAGACTCAGCGGCTTCGGATGTTTAGATGTGAGTTTGAAATATTACGTCTGTGGCTATAATCTCTAACAAATCAGAATACGCACTTCTAGCCCTGTTAGAGTTGGCAACCTGCTACCCTAAGGGTGAAGCCCTGCAAATTCGAGAGATAGCGGTATTACAAGACATACCAAACCGCTATTTGGAACAACTTCTGGCAACATTAAGGCGCGGAGGTTTGATTAAAAGTATACGTGGAGCCAAAGGTGGCTACGTTCTAGCACGAGATCCTCAGAAGATCACAGTACTAGATGCTTTTAGCTGTATGGAAGGGTCAGATGTTGTTGACTCTGCTTGTGAGCCAACTCCCAACACGGTAGAAGGTGAGCTAATTCAAGAAGTCTGGCAGGAAGCACGTCAGGCTGCTAACTCCGTTTTGGAAAAATATACACTCCAAGACCTTTGTGAAAAAAGAGCAATCCGAGAACAGAAGGAACTTATGTATTATATTTAGGATATTAATACCATTTTTATAACAAGAATTCAGAATTGGATTCTGTAGGACTGAATAATGAATATTGGTTTAAAACCAAGCTGAATTGTGGGCGAAACAAAATTAAAAGATTTTTCAAGACTTAATACTCTATCTCTTTTGTACGGGACGCTGCGCGAACATGGCTGGAGTATTCTGACTTCTGACTTCTGACTTCTGACTTCTGACTTCTGACTTCTGACTTCTGACTTCTGGTTTATTCTCTGGCAATAACAATATCGTTGGACTTGATGACTGCATAAGCTTCTTTTCCCTCAGATAGTTCCAACTCTTCTGCGGAAGCTCTAGTAATAATCGAGGTTAATTCTACTTTCTGAATAATCTCTAGTGTCACTTCACTATTAACAGCCCCCAAGATAACTCGTTTAACGACACCTTTAAGAATATTGCGAGAGCTAACTTTTAGTGATTTTTTTTGAATACTACTTTCTATCTCAAGCTTTTGAATATAAATATCTTCCTGTTTTTCCTGCTTAGTTGGCAGTGATATTGGTGGTGACGAGTGCTGATTAAGACTACGCACTAATTCCCGCAGAATCTCAGTCTTGGTGCGTTGAGAGTGTTCACAGAACTCTTCCAGGATCTTTCGTTCCTCCTCTGATGTTTGAAATGTGACCCATCCTTGTTCTTTTCTTGGCATAATATTATCAATTTTGGCGATCGCTGGTACGATTCTACCAAGTATCAATTCGATATGTAACTTTAGATTATCAGGTTCAGCCGGGACACGCGCAAAATAGGGTACTTTGTAAAAAAATGTTGCAGAGCGTGTTTTACAGCACTTCCTGCTGCTATGAGGTACAGATACTTGGGATGCTATTAGTAGTCTGTCAAGCTAGTAATGAAAAGTTTGTAGTAAGCACTTTAGTACTTAGAAAATAAGGACTGAAGTCCTTACTACGAAGTTTCTTACCCATCAATTTAAACTTGACAGACTATCAACACAGATAAACAATAATTCGATCAATTAGTGTACCTCATAACTTCGGGAAGTGCTGTATTGATTTACTAACTTGCCCATAAATGATCAAGGGCAATCAAAACTTGGCACGGGAAAATCAACTCTGAACAGTGACTCACTAGAAGCAAGCGATCGCCGATACTTATGGCCAGTCTGCCATAATTTGGGAAATATAGTAACCGCTCATGCTCAAACCGCCTTAGCGGTTGCTATATTTAGCGATCGGGCACTTAGCTAAAGCAAAAAGCTAAAAGAAAGGTTATTTATTTTTACTTTAGTCTTTTAGATTTTCATTTTATTCGCGCCTGTTGTCTAATTCCCCATCTGTAAATACAGAGAATTTTGTTTTTCATGCAATGTTTTAATAAAAACTCGGTAAAATGCACCCGGCTGAATTTGCTTTCAGATTCTACCAGTACCCTTTGCTACAAAGTTTTTAATAGAGGAAACTGTTCCTGGGACTTTGTGCTGCTAAATAAGACTTTCACAAAGTAGAAATCAGAATATTTTATGAATTCTACTTGTTGCTTAGTTTTTATTGCAACGGGGCATGGGAACAACATTTGATTTGATACCCAATTCACAATTTACCTCTACTTAAATTACACCTTTAAGTTTGGGGATTATCAGCAACGTTACGCAAGCGCATTAGCTGGCGTCGCATTTGATGTGAGGCTTTAAATTCAGATACTTCCTGTGCTTTAACTGACGCTTGCAGCGTCTCTAAAAAGTCGTCAGAACCCTCGGTTAAAGCATCAAGTAGCACCTGTAAGAGTTGTTCGCGATCGCTCAATAGACTCTTCTCCTCAATCAACCGAAATTTGAGATGTATTTCGCACTCATAAACACCTACTTCGAGATTATTTATCTGGCGTGGTAATGCTTTGGAGTTCATAGCTATGAGATTCCTTTACTTGGTGGTCATGAGGGTAAGGAGGTAGATGTCCAGCAAAAATTCTTTATATCTCTTTTAAATCCAAAGTGCTTGAATTAAGAATTTTTCTTCATCCATCACCTTTGTATTCCATTTTCCTCTCCTGTGTTTTATTTTCAACCTAAATTTTCACTATCTAGATTTTGATGTTCCTGTGCTAGATGTAGTTTATGGTAAGCCATAACTATTATTCAGTTTTTAAGATTCTACATAATAAAGTTTCTGTAAGAAATTGTTCTACCTTTTTAAAGGTTTTTACATCAACTTTATCTGAACGTCAATAACAGTTTGACTTGTTACTCTAACTTTAGTGTTTATACGTAAGTAAAACCGCTTAACTTTTTTCATTTTATTAAAGCCAGAGGTCGATGTAGCGCTATTCCGTAAAATTACTAGATGTACGTTTTTTTCAGCAGTAAATTCAAAAGAAATTTCTGAACATAATTATTAAGGAAAAAATTTTTGTTCTCCCTAAAAAAATATACACAGATCAAAATATTCCAGCCAAGCACCTCACCTACTGTCTTCTGGGCTTGATAGTAACAAAAGCCTCGCAGTAGATAAGACTACCACACCACTCAGACTTGTTTGTATGCCCAAATGAAAACACTCTACCCAGTAATTTTTGCAGATAAATAATTGGACTACTGTCAGTATTAGTAGTAGGTAGATCCGGCTTCAACTCCTAATAGAAGTAGCAAGCTAATCAGTACAGGTGATATTTTTACTTATGCCCATTCAATATACCCTTTTGAAACTGCATTCAAAGCTTGTAAATTGAGAGCATTCAAGCTCGGATATAGCGTCTACAATAATTTCAGTGTCATCCACCCAAATCTTACACCTTTTTATTTATGGATAACCCGATGCTGCTCAAGTCCACAACCCGGCATATCCGCATTTTTGCAGGTGAAATTGACCGGGATGGCGAACTGGTTCCTAGTCAACAAGTTTTAACGTTAGATGTTGACCCAGACAACGAATTTAACTGGAGTGAAGATGCGTTGCAAAAGGTTTATCGCAAATTTGACGAACTAGTAGAAGCATCTAGTGGCGCAGACCTGACAGACTATAATTTACGCCGTGTTGGGTCAGACTTAGAGCATTATCTGCGATCGCTCCTGCAACTCGGCGAACTCAGCTATAATCTCTCTGCTCGCGTTACCAACTACAGCATGGGAGTCCCTCAAGTTGTAATTGACGACAAACAACAAGCTAAAGAGTTGATAGAGGGCTAGCTGAATCCTTCTGTGTCAACTTCCAGCTATTTTCATATTAGTACTGACTGGGAATGCCCTCTGTGAGGCTTTGCTGCCTCCCCAAAGAGCATTTCCTTCTTAGAACCTGGAAACGAGATTACCGAAACAATGCTGAGTGCTGAATCAGTACTCCTGTTTCGCTCTTTTGGTTACTCAGCAATTCTGAAGAGATTTTGAAAACCACATCATTCGTCAGGTACTTTTGCCAAAAGTATATTTAATTATCTTAATTCTTAATTAAAGTTAATTATTGCTATCCTACTTATAAACTAAATAAACATAAACTAAACAAACACCAACATTAATCTGCCTCTTGATGATGGAGTAATTCAGCAAAAGCAAATAGCGGAGTTATGCTTGGGTTATGCTTTGGTAACAGGGTTGGAGTTAGTTGCTTGGCAATGAAGAGTCACAGAGCAATAGAAGCTATGATGAGGCTGTAGGGTTGACTTAGGAGCGTATTCTTTAGATAAGTTAAGTATTAGCACCTGCTGATATCCGCCAGCTAAAATCATCATCTAAAGTCTGGGTATGTCAAGTTTCAGAAAGATGAGCGGTCTAGATTGTCCCTACTAATGTTATTAAAGAAATTGCTAATCGCTGATCGGTGCGAAAACTATGGAAAATGATGCGGCAACGCTCCACTGTCCCAATGAAAATTGTCAGGCTGCCAACCCACTGACCCACAAGTTTTGCCAGCGATGTTCCACGCCCTTACCCAAAAATTATCTCTGGGCTGTGGTAGATAGTCCGAGTGTGGGTAGCCCTGGACAAATATTAGCCGATCGCTATTTAGTTATTGATAAATTTGTTCTTTTAGATACGAAGCCTGGTTTATTAACGCTAACGCCTGAGTTAGATAATTTACATATCCCCAGAGCTTACCTGAGACTCATTCCCTACCGCTTACACGTACCACAGGTATATGGAGTACTTTTTCTAGCTGACGATCCCGCCCAGCAAGAAATATTACTTTTAGAAAAACCGCCCCTATTAGTAGATGACACTATCCAACAAGTGCATTTGGGCAGCGAGTTAACTACCGCTTGGCGTGATGCTACATCGATGCGCCAACTCAATTGGTTATGGCAAATAGCTCATCTGTGGCAACCTCTTGCGAGTGAAGGTGTCGCCTCTAGCTTACTTGACTCCTATGTATTACGGATAGAAGGATCACTAGTACGTTTGTTGGAATTGCGTTTCGACGCTGCAACATTGCCAGAATTACCCCAATTAGGTGAATTTTGGCAGCAGTTGCTCAGTGATGCCAAACCAGCCGTAGCTGAATTTGTTGAACACGTTAGCCTTTCCTTAATTCAGGGAAAGATTCACTCATCCGAACAATTAATCACAGTTTTAGATCACGGACTGGCACAATTAGGGCGATCGCAAACACCCACGATCAAAATTATCACCAAAACTGATACTGGGCCAAGTCGCCAACGTAACGAAGATGCCTGTAGCCCCCCCAGTGGCACTCTGGTCAGCAAACCACCCCAGCCAACAGCCTTAGCAATTGTCTGTGATGGCATCGGTGGACACGAGGGCGGCAATGTCGCCTCAAATTTAGCCATTGAAACAATCCAGCAACAGGTACAGCAATTAACAAAAGTTCCCTACGACCACATAGACCCTTCACTGCTGCTGAATGACCTAGAAAACGCCGTGGCAATTGCCAATGACAAAATTAGTCAGCGCAATGACAGTGAAAATCGTCAAGGGCGACAACGCATGGGTACAACGTTAGTAATGGCATTGCCTGTTGCCCACGAAATGTACATTACCCACGTCGGCGATAGTCGTGCCTATTGGATTACACGCCACGGCTGTTATCAAGTTACCCTCGACGATGATGTTGCTTCCCGTGAGGTGCGGCTAGGCTATGCTATTTACCGCGAGGCTGTACAACAAAGTGCTGCTGGTTCTCTGGTTCAAGCTTTGGGAATGGGGCCAAGTAGCTCATTGCATCCGACATCTGGACGGTTTATGCTCGACGAAGATGCCGTATTTCTGCTCACATCCGATGGTTTGACTGATTTTGATCGGGTAGAAGAGTACTGGGAAACAGAAATATTGCCGATTCTGCTTGGAGAAACAAATATAACAAATGTTGCGGATAGATTAGTAGAAATTGCTAATACTAAAAATGGACACGATAATGTCACCGTTGCTTTAGTACACTATCAAGTCCAATACTGGGAACCAGAGATCACCATCAAAGCAGTCATTCCAGAGGGTTATTCTGCCAAAACTGTTGATTTAGCGTCCAAAGCGGCAGATCCGACACTTTTAGATCGCCCAAACCACAAAACTCAAGTCCTTCCAGAAAATCTGCCAGTTAAAAGTTCGAGTTTACCGCTACACTGGATAGTCCCGTTAATATTTGTGATCGCAGCAGGCAGTTTAGGATTCTTCGTTAAGCAACTGCGATCGCCATCACGTTCCTCTCCAATTTTGTCCAATCCCACAGCAACTCCAACCCCTACCATCGAAGCGATACCTGCACCGCGATCGCTTGCTAACCTTTCTCGTGGTTGGGTAATTAAAACCAACAACGAAATATCCTTGGGAAACAACAAATTGCTTCCCCCGGAAAGTTTTTTAGAAGTTCTCGACACAAAACCAAATCCCAAACCTGCTTCTGGGGATTTTTCAGTATATGTGCGAGTCTGTAACAATAAAGTTACACCAACTCCAACAAACAGCACAAATCCAGTAACTTCGCAAGCACCATCTAAGTTAAAACCTGCATTGAAGCCAGAGGAAAAGGTATCAATTAAATTTTCTCAGATGAACCGTTTTAAAGTCTCTGTTTTACAATCAGATGTACCAAGTCCATGTAGAGTTGTCACGCAACCGCCAGTTACTCAACCACCTAACACCAGTCCAACTTAGTTAAATACTCGATAAACTGGTAAAAACCTGGAATAATAACAGGTAACAACCAGAGTAAAAAACGATGCAAGGTAAAAAAGTAGAAAATTTTCACCTTGGATAATTGTTATTTGAAATTATTTGTTTTTAGCTTTTAGTTTTATGAATCCATGCCATCCCTGAATTTGGCGATCGCCCGTCTTTTAAACACTGGCACTGACAACTTCGCCATTTGGGTGGTCAAGGCTCCCTATCCCAGTGGCTATGTTTTACGTGACTGTGTATGGCCTGTTGAACTTACTCAAGTCTGGCAAGAATGGCAGCAGATGTTCGCTGGTCATAGTCACCTAGATATTTCCCCAAACTTAACATCTCAAAAGACTAACCCATTCTCTATAGATTCGATTTCACCCCCTTCATCTCAGACCACTAGCCCCTACAGCAGTCGTCTGATGCAATATTTAGGAATGAATTTATGGCGCTGGGTATTCGACGGACAAATTCTCGGTAGTCTAGAACGCAGTCGTGGTATTGCTATGGGTCAGCATACACGTTTGCGCTTTCGACTAGAAATTCGTGACCCGGATCTCATCGCTTTCCCTTGGGAAATTATGCAGCGTGAGCCTGGCCAATCGGCTATGTCTCTCTCCTCAGATTTGCTATTTAGTCGCACCAGCACTGAAGTTGACCCCTTGCCCTATTTGCGAACTGACCAGGCTTTAAGTATCCTGCTGGTCTTAGGTCATGATGAAAACCTGCAACTAAAACAAGAAGCCGCTATCCTACAGCAAACTCTTGCAGATCCGCCGGTCGGCGGTCATTCCCAAAGATATGCACCCTGTATAGTGAATCAACTCATACAACCAACTCCCCAGGAGTTGATTCAAGAACTAGAAACCAAAGCATACAATGTTTTCTTTTATGCTGGACATGGTTTGCCAGACCCAGACGGCGGCTTACTGTTTTTGCAACCAGAATGCGCCCTGAATGGGATAGAATTGGCGCAAGTATTGACCCGTACAGGTGTGAAATTAGCGGTTTTTAACGCCTGTTGGGGCGCACAACCAGCTACTAGCAATCATCAAGCTATAGCTGCTAGCAGTTTGGCAGAAGTGCTGATTCGTCATGGTGTACCTGCGGTTTTGGGGATGCGCGATAAAATCGCTGACCACGAAAGCCACAGTTTTATTCAAGCCTTTACCGAAGCTTTGCGATCGCACAAACCAATTGATGAAGCCGTAGCACTGGCTAGGCAAGAGTTATTAACACTGTATAAATTTAATCAACCTGCTTGGACTTTGCCTGTTCTTTATCTGCATCCAGATTTTAATGGCGAACTGATCAAGGCTGTTGATGAAGGAATTACGGAACTCCCAGATACAGCCATTCCTGATATAAGTTCTCCCTTTACTGCCTCTTTGCGATCGCTCTCCTCAGCTAAAACCTGGTTATTGCGTTATGGAGTCACCCGCATCGGTCGCACAAAAGACAATGATATTGTCATCCCAGAACCAGCTGTTTCTAAACGCCACGCCGAAATCTTCTGCCGCAATACTCTTACTGATGCTACACTGATGCGAACTTATTACTTGCAAGATTTTTCCACCTACGGGACAACCTGGTTTTTAAGTCCTAATGGTTGGCAACAAATCCTCCGAGAGGAAGTCCCCTTGAAATCGGGAATGCAGTTAAAGTTTGGAAGTGCTAGAGGTGATATTTGGGAGTTTATTATTGAAGACTCGTAGCAGAGTTATTGCATAAAAAAAGGGGATGAATTAGGTCAGACACAATACCTGCATAGCTTTTTACCGTTCGACTAAGCGCTCACACCGAAACCTTTCCCCTTCTTGATAAATGCATTTTGATGTTGAGCATCAGCTTTTACAATCTATTTTTACTAGAGAAAAATCAACTGTTTTTGCGGAAATCTCTTCTTAGGAATTGTAGCTGTCAATATCACCAACTAATCGGGAGTTAAGAAAAAATGGCTAAAAAAATTAACGACTCAGACGCTTTCTGTTCTTTGCCGTCTCAACTAGATTTAGAGTTTTTAGAAGCGTTACTAGAACCAGACGATGCTACTTATCCCTGGAATCCAGTTGATAATGAATCAGAAGCATATTTTCACGAACTAGAACAACAGTTCGTAATGCCAGATTTCTTAGAGTCAGAATTAACGACGCGATCGCAAGATTTTTATAGCCATCTAGACACACTTTGGTCAAGCTACGATCGCAATTCACAACAGGCAGTAGTGTTTAATCTTCAAGAAACATTACGTACTACTTTCTCTGCTTGTGTCCCTCAATTATTGCTCAATGCGATCGCTACCAAAGCTGCTGAGATATTTTCTTCTCGCCAATCAATGGGTGAACAACTGGTTGAGTGCGTTCAGACAGTACTACCTACTTGGGGAACAGAGGATCTTTTAGTCTTAGCTCGTCCTTTTGCTTACGCTATGCGAAGTAGCGAATCGCAAAACGCGGCATCTGCGCTCAGTAATCTTAAAAATAGTGAGTGGACAGCTTTATCAGAAGTAGAGCAAGCAAAGGTTACTTTAGCGATCGCTTACTATGCTTTTACTCAACTCAATAACTCTCAGCCTGAACCATAAACTGAGTTTACTATTTCTTTTTCCTATATTTTAATTAAAAAGTCAGAGAAATTTATCTGCTAGTAAAGCTTATGTTGCGGTTTCAAACATCCACTAATTTTTAGTCTTTAGGTATAGTTGGCCTAAAATAACATCATGATAAACAGATTATCAAATTAGGCCATCCATCCTAAGACATAAATATTTAAGACTTAAGATTTATTTTCCTACTCTCATCTGTGTTCCAGAAATCGGGTAGCAAAATTTTGTGATCGCGTCGGTGACAGCGCCCGTGCCTTGAGAATTGCTGCCATCAAAAAGGCGTAAGACAACACCCCAACAACTACCAACAGCAAGGCATTGATTGATCCTGTAGCATTCCACAGAGCGTGGAGCGCAGAGGCACTAAGATAACCAATAGAGAGAATTTGCCAACTTCTACTGGGTTTGAGGACAGCCAGCCCGATAAAATAGCCCAGGTAGCCACTATAAGCCATGTGTCCAGCTACAGAGCCTAAAATTCGCGGAATTAGCAGTTGTAAACCCGCTAGTTGTCCAGCAGCGCCTATACCCACCTGTTGCGTAACATTTTGAGTGATATCTGGCACATATTGACCAAGAGTTTCCAATAGAGTGAAACCTACAGCCGAAGCCGTTCCCAGCAGAATACCATCTAGAGGTTCCCAAACGCCTATGCGTTCCCGCCAAGGTGAAGACAACATTCTACCGATGGCAAAGGCTCCTAATACAGGCAAGGCTTTGAGTAATTCCTCCATTAATCCAGCGCCAAAAAACATCCGCACCAGCAACTCTGTAAAGGTAATAGATTCTTGGGGTGAGGGTAAGTTTCCAGGCAAGATGCCGCGAAACACGAAGATAAATAGATTCAACACTGGACTGAGCAAAATCAGCGGCGTACTTAGTGATGCAGCCATTAACACCCACCAAGGCTTCTGTTTACCGCAAAGTTGGTAAACAAAATAGTAGGCAGCGAAGGCGATATAAGTTGCAACAATCACTTGATTAGCTTGAGGCCGACCGACTGTAGCAAACATTAGGACTACGAATATTACGGTCAGTATTCCCGGTATAAGGTAAGCTTTACGAGTTAAATCTTTACCAGTGGAAATAATTGGAAAAAGCTGGGTGAAGCTAACGGAATCTGGCCGCTTTAATTGCGTATGGTTGTGGTAGTTTGTTGCGGAAGGCAGTGGTGTAATTTGGTTAACTGTCGTTGCCGGAGTGACTGAGGTAAACTCATACTCAAAAACGTATTGCGGCCCATCAGCACCTAGAGAAATGCGATCGCCTGGATGCAATTCTTGACATTCATACAAGCGTTGTCCATTCAAATAAGTACCATTAGCACTATTCAAATCACAAAGCACCCAGCTGAATTTGCTATCTGGGGATAAAGAGAGGGGACGAACTACCGCATGACGACGAGATACCATCCGGTACGTCATGGCATCTAAGACAACTTGGCAGCTGGGGTCGCGTCCAATTACCATCTCTTTACTGGGGGGCAGCGAGTAGCGAGATTCTGATCCAATAGCTGCTCCATTACCAGACACTAGCTGTAGAAATGCATTATGTCTTGCGTTTTTGCCTGTCATCGATAAGAAGTGCGTTTCTAAACTAATTATTCAAATAATTTGGCAGCAGGAACTAACCTTAGCCACATCAACAGCAGCATTGCTAAATCCACTATAGCTTCACTTACTGCTAAGAAATTTAAAATTCCAAATGCAAAATTTAAAATTGTTTTACCTAATCTTAATAAATATTCCAGGTGTATGAATCAGATTGTCTAGGTGATGCACTCTTGACATCCTAACTGCAAATTAAACGCACGGCAATTTATCAGAAAATGGTACTTTTTACTGCATTTAGTTACATTAAAAAAATATATAATTGTCGGCGGTCTGTTTTCAGCTATTTTTGCCACTGAATGATTGACCACTAACTACTGGGGATTTGCACACTTGTAGGTTTGGATAAGCTACTTATGTATCAATAAAAGCAGTACATAATAGAAACACAGCGTCGGTCAAATTTATTGATGAACCAAAAGGTTTTATTTCGATATATTAAAGCACTAACTGTGGTGCAATAAACCATTTTAAGCTAGCGAGTTAACAAAGTGTAACGTACCTTACAGATTTGTTTTGTTATTGATTAATTAAAGCAGATTAAATTCTGCGATCGCTCTGTTAAAGTTTTCGTTTTCATGTCCTGGGTGGCTGAGTTTAATCAAGGCAAAACGTTGTAAGGGCGTTAAAGCTGTCCAATCTTGCTGTGTCAGGGTTACACCTATTTCTTGAGCTTTTTCCTGGAGATTGGCTGGTAGAGTGGCAGAGTCTAGCCATGCGGGATAAGGCTCGATGGGCAATTTTGTCGCTGGTATACCTGTGCGTTGTACAACTAATTGCTGAATACGCTCGCCGTAAGACTGAATTTCTGTTTCTTTAGTGCAAGGTAATTCGACTAAAGCTTGACGCTCTGCTGTAGTCATTTGATTCCAATCAGACAATTTTAGCTTGATGCCACAGGTATCTAATTTGCAACGTACTTGCATAGGGATGCAACGTAGAGAATCAACAAAATCTGCTTCAAATTGAAAGAAATCTGTCATGATGAATTATTGAAAATTCGTTTATTTGGGGAATTTCTAACTTAACGTCTATCTCTATAATGACTGAGACGAATTATCAAATAACTAATTGATAGAGCGAAAATAGCAATTCCTAAACCAATTATATCAATACCTGAGACTTTTTCTAAGTCAAGAATAATAATTTTTCTGGCAACAGCAATTAAAGAAGTGCCAATAACTAATTCAACTTGGAAAACGTGTTTTCGCAGATAACCTGTAATATTTTCTAAAATTTCTAAAGCAATTAAAATATTCAAAAATAAACCGAAAATCTTGAATAATGTTGTGTTAAACGTACCATGAGGTGTTGTAAATAACTCTTTAACAAGAAAGACTCCTAAATCTGCGACCGCTACCAAAATCACAATTACCATAAAAATAGATAGAGCCTTAGAAACTAGCACCTCTATATTTTCAACAACGTGCATGAAGTTCTCATCTTTGGTAGCTCCGATAATGAGCCTCAGTAGCTTTTTCATAATGCTGCACCCGATTCTAAAATAAAATCCCATAGATAAATCTAGAGGATTAAAATAATTCGTAATTCGTAATTCGTGATTCGTAATTAAAGACTATTTCAGACTCTTATTTAGAGGATGTTTTAAAAGTTCTTTAAAGTTACACTTAGCAGTCTACCATTGTGAGGACTGAAGTTGATAGTCTTTAATTGTAACTTCCACAGAAATTGGTGTTAGCTGGACTGCACAGGCTTTTAATTCTGGTTGCAGCGAATCGGGGCAGGATTCTGGATGAGTTAGGGCGTTAGCTTCGGCGTTGTCTGCCCACAGCGAACCCCAATGCATAGGGACAAAAACTGTACCGGGCGCGATCGCCTTTGTCACTTTAGCAGGAAACTTCGCTTTACCGCGACGCGATCGCACTTCTACACACATATTATCTACAATACCTAACTTAGCAGCATCACGGGGATGAATTTCGATAAACGGTTCGGGATGCATTTTGCAAATTTTTTCAATCCGCCCAGTGCGTGTCTGGGTGTGCCAATGTCCGTAAAGTCGCCCATTAGTAAGCACAAAAGGATAATCGGGGTCTGGTGGTTCTGCCAATCCCTTTGAGTAATATGCTCCAAATCGGGCGCGTCCGTCAGGGGTGTGGAAGCGGAGATTGGTGTAGAGGCGTTTGGGAGAGACGCGATTAATCGCGTCTGTACAATTAGGACTCTCTTCAGGATGAGGCCATTGAGTCGCGCCTTCTGCTTGTAATTGCTCATGACTGATACCTGTCATATCGCAGGGGCGAGTTTTAGTCAGTTTGACAAACTCAGCATAAACTTCAGCAGAGTTACTAAAAGCAAATTCTTTCTCAAAACCTAATCTGCGTCCGACTTCGGCAAAAATTTCCCAATCTGCTTTAGCTTCTCTTGGCGGTTGGCGGAAGGCTTGACATAAAGTTACCACCCGTTCCGAATTTGTCATCACGCCAGTTTTTTCACCCCACTGGGCAGCAGGTAGCAGAACGTGAGCGTAGGCTGAGGTTTCTGTGGGATAATATGCATCTTGGTAGATGGTAAAAGGCGATCGCAATAACGCCTTTTTAGTCCGCTCCAAATCTGGCATACTTACAGCTGGGTTGGTAGCTGCAATCCATAGTAACTCTACAGCGCCATTTTCCAGCCCAGTAATCATGTCCCAAGCAGTCAAACCGGGATTGGGCGAAATCTGTCCCGGCTTGAGTCCCCAAAACTCCTCAACTTCTGCGCGGTGCTGAGGATTTTTGATCACCCGATAACCTGGTAATAAATGCGCTAAACCCCCAGCTTCCCGTCCTCCCATCGCGTTCGGCTGACCCGTGAGCGAGAAAGGGCCAGCCCCAGGTTTGCCAATTTGTCCAGTCATCAGGTGCAGATTAATGATAGTTCTGACCTTCGCCGTCCCTTCTGAAGATTGATTCACACCCATTGACCACAAAGACAATACCCGCTCAGATTTACCCCAATAGCGAGCTGCTGTTTCTAAATCTTCAATGGTGATTCCACATTGGCGAGCTACCACTTCTGGCGAATAGTGGCGAATCACTTCAGCATAAGCCGGAAAGTTGCTGGTGCAGTCGTCCATGAACATGGTATCAATATAGTTCCAGCGCATCAACAAATGGGCGATGCCGTTTAACAAATCAATATCTGTACCGGGACGAATCGCTAAATGCAAATCTGCGGCTTCTGCGGTTGGTGTGCGACGCGGATCAACCACAATCATTTTCACCTTGCGGTTCTTTTTGTGATATTTTTCCAGTCGGTTAAAAACGATGGGGTGACATTCAGCCGTATTGGTGCCAATTAAAAACGCACAGTCAGTTAACTCCAAGTCTTCGTAACAACATGGCGGACCATCTGCGCCAAAGCTTTGAATGTAGCCAGACACAGCACTAGACATACATAAGCGAGAGTTGGCATCAAAATTATTAGTACCCAGACAGCCTTTCATGAGTTTCTGGGCTATATAATAATCCTCGGTTTGAAACTGACCGGAACCATACATACATAAGGCTTCTACCCCTTGGGTGAAACGCACAGTTTGAATGCGCTTGGTGATCAGATCAAAAGCTTCATCCCAACTAACCCGCCGAAACTCTTGATCCAAAGAGTCTCGCACCATTGGATAATGTAATCTATTCTTATCTAAAGATTCCGCGATCGTTGCGCCTTTGACGCAAAGCATTCCTTGACTAGATGGATGGGCTTTGTCGCCCCGGACTCGCCAAATTGGATTTCCTTGGCTATCTCGATTAGTTGCTTTGCCTTGTTGGGCTGGGGGTGAAACTTCTAGTCCACAACCAACACCACAGTAGGGACAGAGGGTTTTGGTAAATTCAGTCATGGTGTTTGATAAAGAATTTCACGCAGAGACGCAGAGGCGCGGAGAAGAGATTAAGAGAGATATGAAAATTGGGCGTTGATTCAACTCTTCCTCTCTGCGACTCTGCGCCTCTGCGTGATACAAATCCATATTGTTATTCTTCAGTTAAGAAAATAGGAGTTGTCATTTCTGGTAACTCACCTTCATAAGCAGCCGCAAAGGAATCTTTTGGTTCTTTGAGGAAGAAGGCACACATAAAAGCGCAAACTAAAGCTGCTATACCCATTGTGGTAAATAGTGTAGATGCGTCAGTTAAGCTAAAAATTGTCAGGTAAACCACGGCACCAAAATTACCGTAAGCCCCCACGTTCCCGGCAATTTGTCCAGTGGCTTCTTTCTTAATTAGGGGTACGATGCTGTAGGTTGCACCGCAGCCGGCTTGGGCAAAGTAAGCGGCAAACATTGTCACTGCGATCGCTAGCGGAATCGGCCAGTTACTATTAATAAAATGTGCCATCAAATAGCCAACACCAATGCCAACACTGAGTATTGTCATTGTCCATTTACGTGAGCCAAATTTATCAGAAATTAAGCCACCACTAGGACGAGAAATCAAATTTAAGAAGGGATAGGTAGCGGCAATCATCCCAGCTACAACGTGTTCTAAGGCAAAGGTTTTTTCAAAAAATGCCGGGAGCATTGAAACAACTGCTAATTCACTGCCAAAGTTAGTTACATAAGTGAATTCGAGTAAAGCTACTTGACCAAATTGGAAGCGTTCTGATGGAGCGTAGGTTTTTTTGCCAATTAGAAGTTCTCGGTTTACTTCCCAAGCTTTATAACTTTGGTAAGCAAATAATCCTGCTAATAGCAACCAAGTAAAATACATTTGGCTCAAAGTTAAGAAGTGAATATTCTTTTGTTCCAAGCGCCAAGCTAATAAACCGAGAGCGAAAATTAAACCAAAATTTGAGATAATCATCGCCCAGAAGCTTTTAATACTGGTCACTTCCAGAGAACCATTTTTGTGAGGTTTCTTGTAGACTTTCCCTGCGGGCGTATCTTGGACACTGTTGTAATAAATTACGCCGTAGATGGCTGCAATGATCCCTGTAAATGCGATCACAAACCGCCAATTAGAAGCACCACCACCCAAAAAGCTCGTAGAAACTGCAAGCATCGGTAAGGCAAACTCTGCGCCAAAAGCCCCAAAGTTGCCCCAGCCGCCATAAATGCCTTGAGCAATACCCATTTCCTTCGGCTGAAACCATTCGGATACCATGCGGATACCGACAACAAACCCAGAGCCGACAATTCCCATCAGCAAACGACTGATGACTAATTGATTAAAATCTTGCGCTAGCGCCGTCGCTAAACATGGAACAACCGCAAACATCAGCAGGATTGAGTAGGTGATTCTGGGGCCAAAACGATCCAGAAGCATCCCAATAATTATTCGTGCGGGAATTGTGAGGGCGAGGTTACAGATACCCAAAGTTTTAATTTGCTCAGGCGCTAAATCTAGCTCTTTGCCAATGGTTGTAGCGAAGGGAGCAAAGTTAAACCAACAAACAAAGGTGAGAAAGAAAGCGAACCAAGTCTGATGTAAGATGCGGTAGCGATCGCTGAATGAAAATAATTTTTTAAGCATTCTAATCTTTACTAATTGAATAAAAAACGGAGGTTGAGCCTTTGAACTCGGAGGTTGAGTCTTTGAACTCGGAAGTTGAGCCTTTGAACTCGGAGGTTGAGCCTTTGAACTCGGACGTTGCACCTTTGAACTCGGACGTTGCGCCTTTGAACTCGGAAGTTGCACCTTTGAGACTAAACATTGAGCTTTTAAGGCAATACGCTTGGATTAGTGATATTTAGTGTTTGGAGATCCCCCCAACCCCCCTTAAAAAGGGGGGCTAATATCTCTTTACCCCCTTTTTAAGGGGGTCGCCACAGGCGGGGGGATCTTTCCGAACGGTATTGCAATACCCCTGATAAGCACTAAAAGTTACTAACTACTAACGCTTCTTCCTTGAGTTTTGCGCCAAAGTTTTTGATGAGTAAATCTTGCAATACTGGCTGCAAGTCTTCGCAGGGTATGCCTTTGATGACGCAAGTTCCTAAATGGGCATCTTTGCCAACTTTGCCACCCATATAGATGTCAACGCCTTCCAAGGTTTTGCCATTTTTACGAGTCTTAGTTCCCATCAAGCCGATGTCTGCAACTTGTGGTTGTGCACAGGAATTGGGGCAACCTGTCCAGTGAATTCGGACTGGATTGGTGAAGGTTAAATCTTCTTCTAAGGCTTTAATCATTGCCAGGGCGCGGTTTTTCGTTTCGATGAGGGCAAAGTTGCAAAATTGTGCGCCTGTGCAGGATACTAGCGATCGCGTCAGTAAACCAGGATCAATGGAAAACCTTTCTAGCAAAGGCTCTGATAAAAATGTTGCTAAACGTGAGTCAGAAATGTTGGGGATGACGATATTTTGCTCAACTGTAAAACGGATTTCGCCACTGCCGTAAACTTCTGCTATCCGAGCAATTTCAAACATATCTTCGGCATCCAGTCGCCCGACGGGAATGTTCAAGCCTACATAGTTCAATCCTGGTTGTTTTTGTTTATAAAGCCCGATGTGATCGCGTTTTTCCCAGTCCATTTCGTCTTTAGCTGCTGCGGGTAATAATGATTTACCCAAACGGGTTTCTACTTCGGCTCGAAACTTTTCTAAACCCCATTGATCAATTAGCCACATTAAGCGGGATTTTTGCCGATTAGCACGCGGCCCATGATCACGGAAGACTTCCAAAACGGCTCTACATACTGCTACCACATCTTCTGGAGCCACCCAAGCATTCAGAGGAATTGCCGCCTCACAACGTTTAGCTGAGAAAAAGCCACCGACGAGGATGTTAAAGCCGAAAATGAGTCCTGAGTGGCAAAAAGACTCAGCACTATTTTTAAATGCTGGAATAAAAGCTAAATCGTTGATTTCAGCGTGAACTGAATTGTCTCGTCCACCTGCGATCGCAATATTAAATTTCCGTGGTAAGTTGCTAAACTCTGGGTTCCCTTCCCCTTTGTTGGTGAGCATATCTTGAATTTGCTGTATTAACTCTCGTGTGTCATACAACTCATCTGCATCCAACCCCGCCACGGGATCGCCTGTGATATTGCGAACATTATCCATCCCTGACTGAATGCTGGTTAAACCAACTGCGTGAAATCTATTAAAGATATCTGGTAAATCTTCAATTCTGATCCCCCGTAATTGAATATTCTGTCTCGTAGTAATATCAGCACAGCCTTCATCTCCGTAACGCTGCACCACTGACGCTAAAACACCCATTTGACTGCTGTTAAGAATACCGTTAGGCATCCGCAACCGCATCATAAACTTACCTGGGGTAACTGGGCGAAAAAATACACCCACCCATTTGAGTCGATGATCCCGGTCTATTTCGTCCATTGCTTCCCAACCGAGGGCGGCAAATTTCTCTATCTCGCTCTTGATGGCGAGTCCATCTTTGGCTGCTTTGAATTTCTCGAACTTATTCAGGCTGGCGGTGGTAGTTACTGTCTCTGTCATGAGGCTGACTCTCGTTGCAAATTACTGAAATATGGTGATAATTGCCCAACATCAATCAACCCGTAGTTACATCAGGTGTTGTATCTACGAAGGTTAAGGAATAAAAACTTAATATTTGCTTAAAGCTGATTATTTTTACTCAAGAGCATTCAAAAGCGAAACTTCAAATCCGTGGTTAGTTAAGGAAAACTTGTCTTCATTTACATCTTGGGAATTTGTCAAGCAAGTTTAGATACTGTTTATGTAACGATTTCGATACTCACTAAGTTAAAGGGAAATTTCTGTTAAAATCGTATAAATTGTTACGATTTTTTGGTAAAATCGTTGAAAATGCATGAATACTATGCGTTTTCTGCATTAAAGTCATCAACAAGCGAAGCAAAGCGCTTGATAAAAGTATTTGAGATAATTTGTGTTAGCTAAAACTTAGATATTTAGCAGTTATGAAACGTCGTGATTTTATTAATTGGGTAGGTTTGGGTTGGATAGCGAGTTCTCTACCTGTAGCGATCGCCGCCTGTTCTTCTGGCACAACTTCAACATCTGGAGGTTGGCAAACAGTGGGTACCTCGGCAGAATTAGATAAAACAGGTCAATTACTGGCGAAAGATTCACCCATCGGGACTGTGTTAATCGGCACATCTAAAGGCGAAAATCTAACTGCTGTTGACCCTACCTGTACTCATGCAGGTTGTACGGTGGCGTGGGAACCCCCAACAAAAACCTTCTTATGTCCCTGTCATGGTTCAGAATACGGAGTTGATGGCAAGGTGCAAAAAGGCCCAGCAACAAATCCGCTCAAAACTTATGCCGCCAAAATTGAGGGTAATTCAGTCGTAGTCAAGCCAACCTAGTGGAGGCAAAAGATTGATAATTAAAGCAGGATATTGTGAGTAACATCAACCAGCTTTTGGTGCAAATACAGGCAGCACACGATGCAGCTAATTGGTCATCGCTAATTCAAGATTTGCAACAATTAATCTTAGGGGTAGACTCTGAACATCCAGAGATAGTTAAAAATCGAGAATATCTGCTGACATTATCACTTTCAATGTTAGAGGTGGGAGATTTTCAACAACGCTGGGAAATAACCAAGGTGTTGACTCACTTGGGAAATATTGCCATCCCACCACTCATTGACATCTTGAAAGATAAAGACGCAGAAGAAGAATTGCGCTGGTATGCAGCACGAATTTTGAGCGAATTTCAGCACCCAGATGCAATTTTACCAATGGTAGAATTGTTGAAAACCGATGAGGATGAAGAACTCAAAGCGATCGCAGCTACAGCACTGGGGCAAATGGGTACTGTTGCGATCGCTGCCCTCTCTGAACTTCTATTAAATGAAGATACAAGGCTTTTAGCAGTGCGATCGCTCTCTTGTATTCGGCAACCAAAAACCATTGCACCACTGTTAAGTGTAGTACAAGATCCACAAGCAGCAATCCGCGCCGCCGCAATTGAAGCCCTCAGCAGCTTTCATGACGAACGTGTACCGCCAGTATTATTAAACGCTTTGGATGATGTAGCTGCCACAGTCAGGCGTGCAGCAGTCCTTGGTTTAAGTTTTCGCCCCGACTTACGCGAAGTATTAGATTTAGTGACAAGATTACAACCCAAGCTTTACGACTTTAACCTTGAAGTTTGTTGTGCAGCCGCAGTTTCCCTTTCTCGGATGGGTTGTGATGACGCTGCCCAGCAATTATTTCAGGTGCTAATATCACCCAATACACTCCTACCACTGCAATTAGAAACCATCCGCGCTTTAAGTTGGGTGGGGACGTTATCTAGTTTGGAATATTTACAAACAGCATTTAACCAAATCACATCCGAGACACTTTGGCAAGAAATTGTGACAGTTTTGGGGCGAGTGCAAAACCCACAGTTAACTACACCAGCCGCAGAAATGTTACTAAAAATACTGCGATTGCAACATCCAGCCAGAGAGATTGCTAACGTTAAAAGTGCGATCGCTTTGTCTTTAGGACAGTTAGGTAAAATGCAAGCTATTGAACCATTGATTTTACTGCTAGCCGATTCTAATGCATCGGTGAGACTGCACGCGATCGCAGCACTGAAAAATCTGGATGCAGAAACTACATATCAACAATTGCAGCAGTTGGCAAATAATGCCACACTCACATCAGATTTGCAACAAGGAATAGCGATCGCTTTAGCTGAGTGGTAACTTTGGCGTATTTGTATCCAATTATTAGTGGTTAATCGGTTAATTCATCGTAAATAAGCCACAATCAGAATAAGAATTAATCATGCGGGATTGTAGTGAATTATGGCAAAACCTAAAATCCTTCAAGAAGACCGCGAATATACCTTTCGCTCGTATTTTGAAATGACTTATGAGCCAGAAGAAATCTTAGCAGAGCTTGGTTATGCTTTGGTACGGTCAAGGTTATCGCTACCAAAAACACAAAAGCCTTTAGACCGATTAGAAGAATTAAGAGACCGTATAGAAAGGACTCTTCCACGGGTTAGTTTGACAAGTGAAACAGCCCGTCGAGAAACTTTGGTCGCACCAATTTTATTAGAAGTTGCTACATATTATTGTGATTGTCAGTTACGAATTGAGTACCCACTTGCGGTAAGTAAATGGCTCAAAGGAAATCTTGATTATCTCCTCCGTGCAGACCAGAACCTTTTAGTTGTGGAAGCAAAAAATGATGATATTACGAGAGGATTTACGCAACTAGCGGCTGAATTAATTGCTTTATCCCAAATTGAAGAACAACCTTTTCAGTATGGAGCCGTTACAATTGGTGATGTCTGGCGATTTGGAAGACTTGATGTTAAAGCACAACAAATTATAGAAGACATAAAAATTTATTCATTACCAGATGATTTAGAAGATTTAATGAAAGTTTTAGTTGGAATTGTTGAGCGAAAATAGACCTCTTGCATAAATATTTGTTTTTCTCACGCAGAGGCGCGGAGAAAAAGTCTAAAATTACGACTTTTGCAAGAAGTCTAATCTTGAAATTGTATATACATTACAAGCAAGCAAGTAGAGCCAGTAGAATAAAAAGTACGAATTATCAGCACCGGAAAAGCCACCTATGGCAGATGGAGTTATGACCGAGTTACTTGAAAAAGCGATCGCTAAGTTGAAAACTTTGCCTGCAAGTGAGCAAGATGCGATCGCTGCAATGATTCTGGAAGAACTCGAAGACGAAATCCGATGGGATGAAGCATTCGCAGGTTCTAAGGACACCCTTGCTAAACTTGCAGCCGAAGCAATGGCTGAGTATCACGCAGGGAAAACACAAGAGTTAGACCCAGAAACGTTGTAATCTTATCTAAAAATTCATATATTTCAGCAGAAAATAGTCAAGTCTTTTTTGGCAATTTTTCCCTAAAAATCCTGTACAAAGCCGATAATTGACGATGAAGAGAGTAAAACCTGTTTAACACAAATGTAAATCTGAGTTAAAGGCTTGTAACAAACACTACCAAATTGCGATCAAAAATCCGTTAACTTAATGAAACCGATAAATGTAATTCAGGCTACATAAAAATGCGCCTAGAGCAGTTGCAAGCCTTTTTAGCGATCGCCCAAACCGGCAGCTTTCAACAAGCAGCGCGAAAATGTGGTGTTACCCAATC